>CALHRJ010000286.1 GCA_938038395.1 uncultured Deinococcales bacterium
TAATGTGCCTGTCCCTGCTATTCCATTAAACGTTGGTCCAACATCTGTGATTGAGATATTACTCATTGTTACATTGCCTGTATTCGTTACTTCGTAACTATATGCAATCGTATCGCCTGCATCTGTTGCACCTATATCTACCCCTGCAACTATTGTTGGTGCTTCTACAGTCTTAGCTAAACTTAACGATGGCGCATTTGTGATTTCTGTCTTCGCTGTATCTTCCAATGATATTGTTGGTATTGACGCAGAATCACTTGGGTCTTGTGTTGGATCATATCCAGATGCTTGTGCTGTGTTCTCAATCGCATCCGTTCCACCTATCACCGCATTATCAGCATCTAGCTGCGACATTGTATAGGTCGCTGTACATGTTACTGATTCTCCTGGTGCTAATGGCGCTGCAGCACAGCTTATTGCTCCCATTACGCCTGTACCTGTTTGACCATTAAACGTCGGTCCAACATCTGTTATCGAGATGCTTGACATCGTTACATTACCTGTATTCGTAACTAAATAACTATATGCAATTGTGTCTAATCCATCTGTTGCACTTGTGTTGACACCTAAACCTGTTGTTGGTGCTTCTACTGTCTTGTCTAAACCTAACGATGGCGCATTTGTCAAAAGTGTAGTTATCTCATCTGGGTCACAAATAGCATCATCGTCATTTGGGGCAGTAGCACAGGCAGTAGCTTCATTTAAAAGTGAACCATTATCAATATCTGTTTGCTTTAAGGTATAGGAAAGCTGACAACTATTATCAGTAGTATTTACAGGTAGCGCAGCTATACTACAAACCACACCTGTACCCAACATTACATCTGTAATTTCCACATCAGTTAAATCAACTTGTCCAGTATTTTTTACAGCTATTGTATAAACAATAGTTTCGCCTTCTTGTGGGATACCATCAGCACCAAAATCTGGGGTAGGCATCTTAGTTGTTTCAATAGAACGAGGAAGATCTTCGTTTGTAATGATACAGCTTACAATCTCACCTTCACTAAGGTTAATGGTAGGCATAGACGAAAAGGTACTATCATTTGGAGAGGGCGATAAATTACTCGAGCAAACAACATTCGTGAGTTTATAGCCATCTAACTGAGTTTCTGCCAAAGGATATGGTTTATTTGACATTGGTATACTTACAAAATTACCACTTAGATGCGTTACACCATCAACTGTCAAGGCGAAATCAGCAATCTCTGCATCTCCACCTTTAGTATTATTGACCACTTTAGTTACTTGTAGACTTGGCTCTATTTCTTCGTTAGTAATTATACATTCAACATGCTCATCTTCAATAAGATTGATAGTTGGCATCGTATCAAAGGTATTATCATTTGGAGACCCTGTGATCGTACTTGTACATACTATATTTACTAGTTCGTATCCTGTAATGAGTGTTTCAGCTAGTAGGTATGGCGTATTTGCTTTAGGACTAGCTATCGAATTACCACTTAAATGTGGGATACCACCTACTGTAAGTCCAAAGTCATCTGGTGCAGCATTGCCACCAAATTTATTAACTACATTTTTCGTAACTTTAAGACTTGGTGGGATGTCTGTATTTGTGATGGTACAGATTACATTCTCACCGTTGGTAAGATTAATTGTTGGCATAGACCCATAGAGACCTGGATTAGAAGAATCACTAAAGTTACCTATACACGTAACCTCTTTAAATTCGTAACCAGCTATTTGGGTTTCACCTAGTAGATAATCTGTATTTGACAATGGGTTTGCAATTGGGTCACCACTCGTATGAGCAGTAGAATTAACCGTGAGTGCAAAATCAGCCACGACGGCGTTACCACCATCATCATTTTCTACATTTTTAATAACAACTAAGCTTGATTGTAGATCTCGATTGGTAATTGTACAAGCTACGTCTTCACCCTCGGAAAGGTTGATTGTTGGCATAGTTGTAAAGGTACCGGCATTTGGAGAACCCGTTTGGTTACTTGTACAGACAATATTAATGAGTTCATAACCGTCAAATTGTGTTTCCGCCAGTGTGTAATCTAGGTTGGCTCGAGCCCCCGCCAAACTCACACCGCTTGTAATCGGAGCACTGTTCACCGTCAGTGGGAAATCAACAACTGTAGACATACCACCAAAGACATTATCAACATTCTTCGTAACAACCAAGCTTGGTTGAATATCTCTATTTGTTATCGTACATTCAACATCTTCATCTTCTACCATATTGATTGTCGGCAGTGACATAAATGTTCCAGCGTTTGCAGAACCACTTACACTACTTGTACAAACAACATCTTTGAGTTCATAGCCAACTATTTGTGTTTCATCAAGTACATAATCTGTATTTACTTGAGGGCTTGCTATAAAGTCTCCACTAGTATGTGGTGTAGTAACCGAAGCTTCAGTTATACCCAAAACAAAATCAGCAACAACTGCGTTTCCACTATGATTGTTCTCTACAGCTTTTGTTATCTTCAAGCTTGGAGCAATATCTCTATTTGTAATGATACATTCAACATCTTCGTCTTCTACCATATTGATAGTTGGCAGCGACGTAAATGTTCCTGCATTAGGCGAAGCACTTACACTACTGGTACAAACGACATTTTTGAGTACATAGCCAGCAATTTGTGTTTCTTTAAGTTCATAGTCTTTATTAGACTCTGGACTTGCGATTAAATCACCACTTGTGTGTGGATCGGTATTCACTTCAAGTGTAAAATCTGAAATAACTGCAGTACCCTTATAGTTAAGTTCCACAGCTTTTGTTACTCGCAAGCTTGGAGCAATATCTATGTTTGTGATGATACAACTAACATCTTCATCTTCTGCTAGGTTAATCGTTGGCATACTTGTAAAGGTGTTTTCATTGCTCGAGCCCGTAAGTGAACTCGTACAAACTACATCTTTCAGCGCATAGCCATCAATTTGAGTCTCTGCAAGTAGATAGTTTGTATTTGAGAGAGGGTTAGTTATAGCATCTCCGCTTGTATGCGCAGCACCACCCACAGTTAGCGCAAAATCTACAACTTCAGCATTGCCACCAAATGTATTATCTACAACTTTAGTAACAATTAAACTAGGTTCAAGATCTCGGTTTGTTATAACACAATCAATCGCTTCGCCTTCAGCCAAGTTAATCGTTGGCATAGTTGTAAAAGTTCCAGCATTACTTGATTTGCTTAAACTACTGGTACAAACAATATCCTTAAGTTCATAGCCATCAATCTGAGTTTCACCAAGTATATAGTCTGTATTTGCCATTGGCGTAGCAATAGGGTCGCCACTAGTATGTGCCGTTTCTACTGCCCCAGTGGTAACTGTTAGTGCAAAATCGCCAAGTACAGCGTTGCCATTGTAGTTATTCTCTACGACTTTGCTAATGGTCAAACTAGGTTCAATATCTTTATTGTAAATGATACATTCAACATCTTCGTCTTCAATCATATTGATGGTAGGCATTGATGTGAATGTTCCATCATTTGCTGAACTACTTACACTACTTGTACATACAACATTTTCAAGTTCATAGCCATCAAGCTGAGTCTCAGCAAGTAAGTAATCTGTATTTGATAAAGGTGTTGCAATCAAATCTCCACTTGTATGTGCTACACCACCCACAGTTAGTGCAAAGTCAGTATCTACAGCACTACCATTAAATGTATTTGTGACTACTTTAGCAACTTTAAGGCTTGGTGCAATATCACGGTTGGTGATGGTACAAATAATATTTTCTAAATCAGCCATTTCCAAATCTGGCATAGCTGCAAAACTTGTGTAGGTACCAATATTCGGATTCGGCAAGCCACCTTTAGTACTGATATCACTGGTACAAACAATGTCAACAAGCTCGTAACCAGGAATTTGCGTTTCACCAATAGCAAACGTTCCACCGATAGGCAGAGCACTTAAGGTCGTTCCACTAGGGTGAGGATTACTTGAAATAGCACTGCTCAGTCCATTTGTTCCTGTAACGGTCAAAGAGAAATCATCAGGTTGAGCATCACCGTTATAAATAACATCGATTTCTTTAATTAGAGTGATGCTAGGTGGGAAAACGTTTGCGACCGTACAAACAAGATTTTCACCTTCGTTCAAATTTATAGTTGGCAAAGATGTAAACGTTTGGTTATTACTCGATGTAGCAATATCACTAACACAAGTTACATTTCGAAGTGCATAACCAGAAACTTGCGTTTCACCAAGAACATATGGCGTATTGGCTGCTGGACTAGCTACAGCATTACCACTTGTGTGGGCACTCGCATTAACTGTTAGACTAAAAGCATTTGGATCAGTCTCTGTACCACCAACAATTTCTTTTTGATAAACCAAACTTGGCACATTATCGTCATTAGTAATCGTACAAGTTTGGGTTGTATTCGGAGCGATACTTAACGTTGTAGATGTGCCTGTAGACGTACCACAATCCCAAGTACCTTCAGTATAACCAGGTAGATCTAACTCGCTTAAAGTATACTCAAGACTTGCGAAAAGTTCAATTGGTGCGCTTGTATAGGTTGTTGTAGTCCCTGAAACCACACCTGCACCAAAGGTAATTGCCACACTATTACTTGTGCTATCTTCTAGAGAAATACCAAAGTCTGTAACTGTATCGTTACCACCATTATCATTGATAACTTGTTTAACAATAATTAAGTTTGTATTTTTCCTAGTATTCTCAAATTCACAAACAACATCCTTTTCAGGCATAGTGAAGCTAACTGATGTTCCTGCAGCACCGATACCATTGTCACATCTATATTCTGTGGAAAAATCAGTTAAATTCGTTCCAGAACTTGCTGTTTCTGAAGCTGTTGTTAAAGAACCAACTGGCACCAGAACGGTCGCTGTTGCGCCGTCTCCCCCTGCAGTACCCACAGTACCGTTTGCATTCATAATGAATACGCCAGGATCATCTGTTGGAACTAGTGATTTATTAACTGTGAGTCGGTTATATTTTCTGGTGTTCGTAAAAGTACACGTTACATCCGTGGTTGGCATTTTCAATGCGCCACTCGTTGTAGACCCTGTTGTACCATCTGTACAACTATAGCTAGTTGTATAATTGGCTAAATCCGTTCCTGTGCCTGCAACTTCTGCAAAGCTAACTTTATCGCCAGCAAGCACAGCGGAAGTTGACGTTGCACCATTGCCTGCTTCAGCACCACTCGTACCGTTTGCCTGCATGACAAATTTACCATCGTCACCGCTGGGTAACACTGCTTTGACTACGGTTAAGTTTGCTTTCAGTCTTGTGTTGGTGTAAGAACAGCTAATCGCATTATCTGTGGCTGCAATTGTCAAACCATCTGTTGGGTCAGAGTCTGCAGCGCCTGTACAACTTAATACAGAGGTATAGTTTGCAGCATCACCTGCTGTGAAATTTTCAGTAAAATTAACTGTCTCACCAACTGAAGCTATTAAGGTTGTTGGAGCAGTATCTGTTTCAGATGGTGTATCTGCAACAGAAGAAAAACCTATAGCACTAGTTGTTACAGAAGCGAGTACATTAGCTGCATCATTTACCTGTGCATCTACCCAAACTTTATTTAAAGTTATTTCAGCAGCTTTTTGATTAACAAAGGTACACGTTACCAGTTCCTTAGCTCCAACTGTAACAGCATTTGGAGGGCTGCCATTATCACAGGTTGCGGAATCTAATATCCAACCAGCAGGTAATGTTTCAGCAATATCAAAAGTGCCAGGCGTTAGACTTGAGAATGTTTTGCTAGCAGTTCCACTAGTTGTAGCAATACTAAAATTACCTAGTGTGCTACTCGTAAAGTTAAAACTACCATCACCATCTAGCGTTTCTTTAACTACGACAATAGCAGGAACCATTGTATTTGAGACAGTACAAACCATGTCCATACCTAGTGTTAGGGTTACAGGAAGGCTCGAGCCCATCCCCTGTGCCACGACAGTTCCATCATCTTTATCCACACAGGTAATCTCTGTTGTATATAACGATAAATCTGTGCCTGTTCCCGCTGTTTCTGCAATGACATAGTTGCCATCTAAAAGCGCAACCGTACCCGTTGTACCACCATGTGTTACGTCATTGATAAAACTTACAGGCGTACCATCAGTTTCATTAATTTCTAAATTAAATAAGCTTGGATCCGTAATAGGATCTAAGTCTTTAATGACTTCAATTGAAGTTTCTTCATCAGGCACAATAACAGCAGGTACTTCATAAGTAGCGACACAGCCATAAACATAGGTGTCAATATAAACATTGTTACCAAATCCGCCGCCTGTAAAATTACCCCAAGTGTGGTGCCCAGCACTAGTAGAAGAGCTTTCACCATTGGGCAGGGTGCTTGAGCCACCTAATGGTGTATCATCCCAATAAACCTGTGTTGCAAATTCACTCGTTGGACCTGTAGCACGAAATATAGTCAAACCATCTGCAGTACCACCACTTGTTTCGGCATCATCAGCAATAAAATGATATTCACCTTGGCGTAAAGAAATCTGTGCTTGATAGGTACCTTGAGGTAGTGGAGTACCGCTATTATCAGTACCATTCCACACAACAGCATTTGCGCCCTGAATTGCATTACCTAAAAGGATTACATCTCCAGCACCAAACACGCCGTCTGGTCCGCCGCCAGCACCATTAGAAACATCAATAGTTACTGCGTAAGTTCCTGTAATATTTGAATCAAATATAAATGAACCACTATCTTGAACACCAAGAGAACCACCTGGCGAGATAGTATTATCTTCTCCGTCTTCATCGATAAATCCAACGTTGCTAATAATGCCACAACCTGTAGGTTCTGGCCCAGCAGTTTCAGGGTAACCAAAATAAATTGGATACTTTGCTGATACACTGTTGCCAGATTTTGGAACACTCAAACCTGAATTTGGTGCGTTTACACCCAAGTCATTTGCTTTCAAAGTGTAAACATAACCAGCAAAATTATTTAAATCAAGTTTCCAAACAAAATTAGTACCTGGGAAACCACCATCTACTGGAACGTAGTAGTTACCATCTGTAGAGTTACTATTCGCAAAAGAATGTGCATTGTAGCGTAGGTCATAACTATGTAGTCTACCTTGAGCAATCGTTGGATCAGGATTAGTTGTTGCGTTTGGTGTGATTGTGACATCGAAGCGCTCGAGCTCACTCCCATTTATATTCACGATCCTAATCTCATACGTACCTGCTGAGGTTGTTGTGTATCTTACAGGATTGGTAAGTGGTGCATTCATTAAACTCAAGCAAGAAACATTAGAACTGGTCAGAGTCTGATTTAATACCGTTGCACCACTAGGGCTAATGACTTGAATATTGAGATCATTACTATCATCTAATCCACAAGCAGAAATATTAATAACTTCTCCTGCAGAAACAACATCTTCATATAGCCTTACAGTTGGATATTCATATAGGTGTTGACTACGATCAGTAGTCCCAACAACATTGATACCTGCTTGATAAGAACCTTCTGCATATCCAGTTGCAACCAACTGAACAATTAACAAGGTAAGTAATAAAAGAACCAAGCCTTTAGTGATCACATAGTTCTGAAAACCTTCAGGCTTTTGTCTGTTAAGGGGAAACAAACGATTTGACACAACACAACTCCTAAGAGAGAACATAGTTTCGATAAAGATTAGAGCTAAACCCAGTGACAAAAAAACGGATAGCTAAGCCAAGTAGATTTATCCGTTTTGTAAAATATACTTTTGAAAAAACCTGAATAGAGGAAGAGTATCTTGGTGATAGCCTAAGGCTGACGAAAGGTACGTAAGCATGTATTAGCTTTACGTAGTCGTCCTGCTTGTGTGCAAAAGACTCAAATAAAATCTTGTGATGTTGCCTTAGCATTTATAACCTCCAAGACCTAAGGTTGCTATAAAACACCTCAGATCTTCCCCACTTAACTAAACTTTAGGATATGTTTGCTTTGTTACTTATACGTAAGGCAATAGTTTCTGACTAATGCAATAAATGTCTTAGCACTAATATTCATAGAGCACATCGTTAATTATCTAGAGAATTATAGAAAATAAGCTATATTCGTTATATATTTAGTGTTGTTAAATCAAATCCATTATAGAATTACTACAGTAGCGTTAGTTAGATTAAATATATTGCATAAAAAAGTTAGTCGTCTAAATAATTTGAAGATATTGTTTGCTAGTTCATTACATACTAAAGTGTGCAACTATCACTATTTTACTATCTATCTATAAGCGTCAGGTGCTCAACCATATTTCGCAACACACTTGGGTACTAAAGAGTCTTAATGCTTCAAAAGCATTAATGACTTAAGCAGAACTAATTTCATAGCAACCGCTAAATGAACAGACCACACGGCAAGTCGATGGGCTGTAGACAAAGAAACCTCATATAACTAGTCATATGTCAATTCTGGATGTTTCGAGGCAAGCCACTAGATAACTAGAAATTCATCATCCCTGTTCATTAGTGAACAGCATTGCAGCTAGCTGACGATATATCGATATGAAATATTGTGACTTAGAGTTACATTCATTCTAAAAACCCAACTCGAAGCAAGCTCGAGGAATTCATCATCAAAAAAGATTCTCACAGTTTCATACATTGTTCAGTTAAATTTAAAGGTTGAATTGGTTATTGATGTAGTAGAAGTTATTGATACAAATGCTAGGAATACTTCGAAAGTAATTTACAAATCTATACTAAGTTTAATCATTATTCTTGAAGACTAGTCATAAGAACAACACAAACACGTACGATTCAAATCAGTGTTTAGCAAATGATGGCCTTATGGACAGGTCAATAATAATCGCTCACAACATAGCAGCTCGAGCAATACGTGTACTTCAATTGTATTAGCCTTTTTCCCATCAATAAGATTATGACACCGCTCGGTCAATTTAGTAAACCCTATAAGCCAAGACTAAAGCATATATTTGCGGATATCAAACTACCCATAGAAACTATAAAGTATAGAACTTACTGTTACTAAATCAAATTATTTTCATGGGCAAATATCGCAGCAGCAGTGCGATCACGCAATTCAGCACGCATAAGAATGTTTGAAACATGATTCTTTACAGTACCTAGCGTGATGCTCAAACTTTCAGAAATCTCTTGATTGGTTGCACCAGCACC
>CALHRJ010000287.1 GCA_938038395.1 uncultured Deinococcales bacterium
TCGTAACTGATTAGACTTGCACCTTCACTAAATAATTCTGGTTTAAAAACGGGTAATGCTACTGTCAAAGCAAGAAAGTTTGGTGTGGTTGGGGTTACACTATCAACCGCTTCTCCACCTGTTAGGAAGAGCTGAAGTCCAACTTCGCTCAGGTTGTTCTTTTGGGTTAGTTCTAAAAGTTTTGCCTTTAACTCTTCTCGGCTAAATGGCCAATCCAGCCCCATCAAACGACTCGAGTTCTCAAACCTATCCAAGTGGTCATCTATAAAAAGTGGCTTACCATCAACCAAACGCAAATAATCAAAAGCAGCATAACCACGTCTAAAACCAATATCTTTAGCAGGTAAAAAAGCTTCTGAATCTGGCACAATCTCATTGTTAATAATGTGATACGTCATAACATACACTCCTTATAAATTAGCACAAACAAAACTAATGTAATCTTAGCCGACCAGTTGCGCTTTTACTAGACACTTTTTTGCCTATAATTTGAATACCAAATCATTTCTACGATTAACTGACATAGGTCAGTTAATCGGCGAGGCAGATGTCTGTGAAAAACATACAGGGGCGAGTAAGAACAAATACGTTTAGTGTGGGTCAGTATTACGCGAAAACGCTGCCAATAAAAAAGGATGTAAGCTCAAAAAGCTACATCCTCAATGATTTTCGTCTAAAAGAACTTAAGCTTGAACTTGAGCTAAGGCTTTTTCAAAACGAGCTATAACTTCATCAACTTCTTCTTTCGTAATAATAAGTGGCGGCACAAAACGAATCACAGTAGCGCCTGCATTAATAACAATAACGCCGTGCTCTTTTAAAGCCTTTACATAAGGTGCAACTTTTTCTTTAAATTCCACACCAATCATCAGACCAAGACCACGCACTGTGCGAATTTTTGGATTTTCTAAAGCACGTAGCTTCTCTTGAAAGTAGTTGCCTACTTCTAAAGAGTTAGCAATCAAATCTTTAGCTTCAATCTCTTCTAGTACTGCTAACCCAGCAGCAGAGGCTAGTGCATTACCACCATAAGTAGTGCCATGTCCGCCTTTTGGCATCTTTAAAGCAACCTCTTCGGTCATAGCCAATACACCTAATGGGAATCCACCACCGATGCCTTTAGCGAGCGTCACCATATCTGGCTTGCTACCAGGATACTCACAGGCTAAAAACTTACCTGTTCTACCAACGCCAGATTGCACTTCATCCATAATGACGAGCGCACCACGCTTATGAGCGATTTCCTGTGCAGCTTGCAAGAATTCAGGATCTGCAGGATACATACCACCTTCACCTTGAACAGGTTCGAAAAATATAGCAGCAGTTTCATCTGTGATTGCTTCTTCAAGTTCATCTATCTTGTTGAGATTGATAAACGTCGACAGGTTTGCATAAGGGCCAAATGGTTCACGATATTTCTTTTCCCAAGTTAGGGGTAAGACACCATGTGTTCGTCCAGAGAAACTACGTTTTGCGACAACAAAATGTTTACGTCCAGTAGCAGCTTTTGCCCATTTAGTAGCAGCTTCATTTGCCTCAGAACCAGAACTTGCCATAAAAAAGCGTGTTAGATTCATTTCGCTTGGTAAAAAGCTGACTAACTTATCGTAAAAGTCTGTTCGGGTATCATTGCCATGTGCTTGAGAACAAATCATCAGCTTTTTAGCTTGCTCTGCAATTGCGTTACTAAGCCGCTCATTGCCATGGCCGACACTTGCAACAGCAATACCTGCCATACAATCGATGTATTCATTACCATCTGCATCGTAAATCTTGACACCGTCACCGTGGGTAAAGACGATATTTGGCTGCCACAAGCCAGCGTTGTGCTTAGCATCCCGCTCGAGGATTTCTTGGCTCTTCGTGAGTGTTTGTGTCACTGCAGTTTCTCCTTAAAACTTTCCGTAAGGAATATGCATTAAACTTGTGTATATACAGTTAATTTATGCATAAAATTACACTTTTAGTACTTTTTCTGTATAAAAATACGTAAAGTAGCGAAAAGATTATCACATATACGTATTATTTACAAGCTTAGCATACTTACAAGCCTCATCGCTAGGTATAATAAAAGAAAATTCACCACTTTACTTTAAAAAAAAAGCCCAACTATCTCAAATAGATAGAAAGGCTTATGAATCATAAGTTTTATGTGATTAAACGCTATGTTTAGATGTTAACTAATAACCGTGCCATTTCCTTCTAAAGCATAAGACACAGGGTTTTCAATTCGTGCATCACCAAAAATAACCTGACCTACGCCACCTTCAACGGCTTCAGCAGCACCAAGCACCTTTTTCTTCATACGGTCTTTGGCATATTCTAAATAGGATTCAACATCATTGGCTGGAATAGTTTCGATTAGTGAGCTTTCATCTGGAAAATTGCGAAGTAAGCCTGGAATGTTTGAAAGTAGCATCATAGTGTCAGCCTTTAAAGCAGTTGCCAACGCAGCAGATGCTCTATCACCATCAACATTGATGCCCACACCTTCATAGCTAATTGCTGGTGGTGTAAGAACAGGCAGATAACCATTGCTACTAAGTAGCTCGATAAGGTGAGTATTTACCTTTTCAACTGTACCTGTATGGTCTCCCCTAAGAATCTTAATCTTGCCATTTTCAACACTACGAACTTTAGTCTTATGCTTACCTTCCCAAATACGCCCATCCATACCCGAAAGACCAACTGCATTAACACCGTGCTTTTGTAAACGTTCTACAATGCCTTTGTTCATCTTGCCGCAGTAGACCATCTGGAAAATTTCTAAAGTCTCTCGGTCTGTGAACCTACTGGTGTAACCACTTGGACTCGTTACAAACTTTGGTGGATGTCCTAATGCTTCTGCAACACGGTTTGTTTCTGCGCTGCCACCGTGTACAAGAATAAGTTTTTTGCCTGCTTTATACAATTCAGCAACATCTGCACAAAGTGCGTCATAATCGATGCCATCTGAACCGCCTACTTTAATAACTATCATGGCTTTAGTTTAAGCCTCAGCTTGTAGGGCATAAAAGTCCATGACTGTATGTTTTCAAAAATCTATTCACTATTTTCTTCAACTTCTAAGCGGATAAATAATAGTTCAAGTGCAAGCTCAGACCTATAACAACCTGATACAAACGTTTCATATTTAAGAACAACTTCTTCTCTTTGAGTCTTAAACCCAGTTGCAGATACGTCAAAACTATATGTACCTTCTTGAGCTGTGTGCCCAAATTTACAACCACTCACACAAAGCAAAGCATCCTCAAGAAATGTAATCCCATTCAAACCTTCAAAAATGTCTGAAAATATCTCTTTATCAAGGCTAAAAATCTCGTTTGGATTGACAGATTCACCATTGAATTGAAAATTGGATAAAGTAACTTCAGGAATATCTTCAAAGGTCTGTGCATTAACAACACTAAATATTTCTATTGATGTAGTTTCAACCTTAATATCTATAATTTCATCACAAACAGGCTCTAGCAATTCCGTACTAGAAGTACACGACGTACAAATTATAGCAAGTAACAAATAAAACAGTATCTTCCTCATAATAACTACTTTAACATTGCTACCAATCACTAAATCATCCTATCAACCGATTTTTCAAAAACCTTTAACAGCAGCTACATCTTCAAATTTTATACCAATCTAGCCTGTACAAAACCCTTAAATCCTAAGGTATACTGCCAGCAATGAAAGTCCTAATTTCTAATGATGATGGTATTTTTGCAAAAGGAATTCGCGCTCTAGCCGAAGTAGTTCGTGAAATCGCTGATGAAGTAGTAATCGTCGCCCCTGCGGTTGAACAATCCGCAGCAGGTCACGCAATTACAATCCGTAGCCCACTTCGCTACACCAAGACACGCCTTGAAGGTTTAGAAGATATAACTGCTTACCGTGTAGACGGCACACCTGCTGATTGTGTCATGCTGGGGGTTGCTAATGAAGGCAAGCCAGACTTGATTCTTTCTGGCATAAACATAGGCTCAAACCTTGGCTTTGACGTAACCCACTCTGGCACAGTTGCTGCTGCCATTGAAGGTATGACCATGGGCATCCCATCTATTGCTTTTTCGTTACGTGTAGACTTCTCAAAAGAGTTAAAACTTGACTTTTCTCATGGTAAAGAACATATAAAACAGATTGTAGAAATGGTTAGCAGAAATGGTCTACCAAATAGGACACTCCTTAACGTAAATTTTCCAGATGCGGAAACTAAAGGTATTCGCTTAGCAAGTCAGTCAGAACACAGTTACGAAGACAGTGTCATTGAACGCATTGACCCTAATGGTAAACCCTACTATTGGTTAAGTGGCAAGCCTTATGGTCAAGACGTGCCAGATACAGATTACACCGTTGTTACAGAAGGCTATACTGCCGTTACACCTTTACATTTTGATTTAACGCATCAGAGTTATATGTCGCAACTTAGTAAGGAATTAGGGCTCTAACATGCGTGAAGCGTTACAAAAAGCTATGTTAGATGCATTGCCAAAGCAACATGCTGATGCTGAGCTAAATAAGTTCTATGAATATCTACATGACTATCCTAGTCGTGGAGGTAAGCTCATTCGTGGACAGTTTGTACTGTTGGCTTGTGAAGCACATGGTGGTAATTGGCAAGATGCTTTAAAGGTTGCGGCCGGTTTGGAATTATTCCAAAACTGGGTTTTGATTCATGATGATATCGAAGATGATTCGGACGAGCGTCGTGGTAAACCTGCTATGCACCGTAGTTTGGGTATGCCAGTTGCGCTAAACGTTGGCGATGCACTTCATGTATACATGTGGCAACTCCTTCATCATTTAGATATGCCAACAGACGCTTGGCGCAAAGTACTTTTTGAGTTTGAAACAATGATTCACCGTACCGCAGAAGGTCAGCATTTAGACTTATCTTGGGTGGAGCAAGATCGTTTTGATATTGGTGAAGCTGATTATTTGCAAATGGTCACGCTAAAAACAGCTTACTATACTGTCGTTTGCCCCCTACACTTAGGTGCCTTTGTAGCAGAACAAGCTGTTAGTGATGTTGACGCAGCAGCGATTGATATGGGTATTGCTTTTCAAATCCGTGATGATGTTCTAAACCTTATGCCAGATGTATCTTACGGTAAGGAATTTGCAGGTGACTTGTACGAAGCTAAGCGTACTTT
>CALHRJ010000288.1 GCA_938038395.1 uncultured Deinococcales bacterium
ACCCAAAGAACCAAAGCCCCACTAGTTTGATTTGGTTCAACCCCCACCCTTTATAAGCCTCTGAAGAAAATCTAAAACTCAGAGGCTTATTTTTTTCTTTTAAGTACCAAAACAAAATTATGTTTAATACCGAAATGAATCAAGAATGTCGTAGTGCCAAAAATAAGCATAGGTTGGAAAGTGCTCATCTTTCGGTTCTTTTGAAGATACAAGCGACAACATGACTATGACATTTATCTTTCAGTTTAGTGTAACTATTCTGAAGCTATAATCGTTTCGAATATTCAATCCTGTAGAGCTTTAGTGTCTAATCAGATAATGTATCTTAATTTTGCACACGTACTTACTTGTGCTCTGTCATTCGTTAATAAAAACTAACAGCAGTGACATAACCATCGGTTGTAACAGTACATAAAGCACCATTACCTGTTGGGCGATTATCCAGATTAAAGCTGTAAGTGCGCATGTTGCCGTTTACAGTTGGATTGGTTGCACTTAGTCTTATGGAAAGATTAGAAAAATTTCGAATAACGTATGGGTTGCGTTGCCAGACTTCATCGACACAAGCTTGATTCATAATAAGTTCTTGGTTTTGAGGGTGATAGGCTTGCGTTGTTTCGATGTTTATAACTGCATTACCGTTAGCAACATAAGGCGAAGTAGGGTTGCTACCTGGGGTGACTACTGAACGACCTGTAACCGCAGGAGTAACAGCAGTTGTTGGGATATAAGGTGTAGGCATAGCTTGGAGCGGACGTAAACCAATAACTTGTCCATTTGAAATGCCATAGGCAGCTGTAGCTTGTGGTTGAACAGTATTTTGAGCTTGTGGTTGGACGGTGTTTAGTGTTGAACCATAGATCACACCTGTAGCAGCACCTGCTGCAGTAGAAGATGTCACGTTAATATCACCAGCTACTGAATTGTTAAAGCCTGCACGACCCTGAACAGCAGGTTGGGTATTGCTCTGGGTAGAAGTGATTGTAGGCTGGGTGTATGGATATTGATTTGTGCTACTTACAGTGGCCGAACGTGCGGTAGTTGTTGTATCTGCAGGTGCCTCTGAAGGTCCTAAGATAATGACGGCCAAGAAAGCAAATACAGTGAGTACAACAATAATAATGACCAAAAAGTCTAACCCTGTGGTGCCTTGAATTTTTGAATTTTTTCGAAACGTGCTTATAGGCTTGCTTTTATCTACCATCTTTATCCTCAATCCTAAATTTTACAATATCTATCTAACTAGTTTTGTTTGAATGTGCTAGTTACAGCACACCGAACCCCATATCTTTTTATTTTACCTTGAAATGATGGTCTTATGTTGAGATAGTTCCTAAAATGGGTGCGTCCCGCCCAAAGTTGAACAAATAGCTAACCTAATCCTTAGATTATGCCAGTTAACAGGGACGCACTTTGGAAGTTTTTTAAAAAGCAAAAAACCTTTATTTGTGCTGAAACTATTTTCAACCTTAGATTGGAGTGCAGATCTCATAAAGTATTAGAATAGGTGTGCAAGAACAGGTACAAAATCGAAAGAACTTAAGGTAACTGAAAAAGAGGAGTCTCGAAAGACTCCCCTAAAATAATTTTGGATTTTAACTTATAACTAGCAAAACAGGCAAAATCTGTACCTTAGACTACTTGCTATTGATAACAATCGTTAGCACGAAGCTCAATTTACTTTTAGGCTACAAGAATAAGCAGTTATATATTCACTAGCATACAAACTAACAAAAGCTGAGCTAAGATTTGCTGGTGCTGTACCTGTAATTTCAAAATATTCAGGAATTCCACCATATAGACTAGTTTGTGTTTGACTAATAGCGGTAGATACTGGCGTACCATCAAAGAAAATGCTCATTGCAGCATAATTGCCATTTCCGTTGGAAATTTGACAGCGGAAGGTAAAGTTTTGTCCTTTAATTGCATTTATATCAGCAGCACTTAGACTTTGGTCTAGACATGCTCCATTAATTCCAACTACAGTAGAGCCACCACTTCTTCCTACACCTACTGTACTTACAGTACCTTCGCAACCTGCAGCCCATTGTTCAACGTTTGTTGCAACAGAATTTAGTTGAGGATTTTCTAGAAGTTCATCACTGTTTCCTGGCGGTGGCGGCTCGGTAGCATCTACTGTTAGGCTACAGATAGCAAGATCTACTGACCCACTGGTATATGCACTTACAAAGCCAGAGTTAAGGTTAAGCGGAGCTGTTCCTTTAATTTCCCATGTTGTAAATGAAGTTGAATTTGGAATAACTATAGATTTTCGTGTTCCATTTAGGTAAATACTCATAGATCCATAACCACCATTTGGTCTATTTAGTCCTGAGCAACTGAAAGTATAGTCTTTACCTTTTAGTTGATCTAAATCACTAGCACTTAGACCCTGATCTAAACATCCACCTGTTAAAATTATGCCATCACGATTTGTTCTAACAGAAGTTTCTCCCCCACAACCTACAGTCCAATTCTCAGTATTGTTACTTTGAGCAAAATTGCCATTCTCTAGTAGCTCATCAGTTCCTGGTGGTGGCAGTGGTGGCTCGGCAGCATCTACAGTTAGGCTACATGCAGCAAGAGATATTCCCCCACCAGTATACACACTTACATAACTAGAGCTTAGATTAATTGGAGCTGTTCCTTTAACTTCCCATGTTGCAAATGAAGTTGAATCTGGGATAATTATACTTTTTGGTGTTCCATTTAGGTAGACAAACATCATTCCCAAACCACCAGATGCTGGTTTTAGTCCTGAGCAACTGAAAGTATAGCTTTTACCTTTTAATTGATCTAAATCACTAGCACTTAGACTCTGATTTAAACATCCACGCGTTAAATTTATGCCATCAAGATTTGTTCTAACAGTAGTTGCTCCCCCACAATCCACAGTCCAATTCACTGTAGTGTTACTTTGAGAAAAATTACCATTCTCTAGTAACTCATTTTCTGGTGGTGGAGGCGGAGGAGGTGGTGGTGGAGGTGGTGGCTCAGCACCATCTACTGCTAGGCTACAAAACTCGACAAGAAGTAGTCCTTCTCCATATAGGCTAACAAAACCTGAACTAATGTTGTTTGCTGCAGTTCCTCTAAGCTCAATAGTCTTAGGAACGCGACCAAATCTCGACAAACTACCATAATTGTCAGGAATAACTATTGATGTTGGTGTGCCATCTAGGAAAATACTCATGGAAGCATAGCCAGTATCCTTAGCTACTCTACAACTAAAGGTAAAATCTTGTCCTTTAAGCACAGCTATGTCCGATGCGCTAAGGCTTTGATCTATACATCCGCTTGCGACTTTAATAACTTGAGTACCACCACTTAAAGCTGGACCAAATGTGCCTCCACAACCTGTACTCCAATTATCTGGAGACTGTTGGTTTGGATAATCCGTATAGGCAATCTCTGGATTCTCGAGTAAGTTTCCACTTGGCGGCGGTGGTGGCGGTGGTGGTTCAGCTTGTGGATACAAGCTACAATTATCTATTACTGCTGGATTATCACTGTAGAACCACATAGTGGCATACTTTGCATTTGCTGGTGCTGTTGCAGTTACATCGTAGCGCTGATAACTATTACCTGTAATAACTGCAGATGCGCCATCACCAATAGTTGTCCAGCTACTATCTGCAAAACCTAAGCCCATACCAGTCCAGCCATTGCCAGCAAGTAATCTGGCATAGCAGCTAAGGCTTAGCTCTGTATCTGGATTTATACCAACTGATTGGTAGAAGCAATTACCTGGAAGGACTTCAAGTGCCCATGAGCCTTCATAAGCATACCTTGATCGATTGATGCCACCTGCTTCGCAAGCTGTCCAGCCATCTAATCCATTGAACTCAAAACCGGGATTCGCAAGCAAGTTTCCAACTGGTGTGAGTTGCGGCTCGAGCGCTTGTGGTTGAAGATAGGTTGCTAAAACATCAACGGGTACCTCTCTTACAGGCGCTTTTATACCTGACTCAGCTGTCGGTACATTACTTATAGGTATAGTGCTAAGTTCGGATGTTTGACACGCACTTAGCACTACTAAAAGACATGCAAACAAACTTAATACGAAAAAACGTTTCATTTCTCCTCCAAGAAAAATGTTCTGAAAAGTGTGTAGGGTATAGTTTGAGTTATATTTTTAGAATAAATTGTTTTAAGCTATTCCCCTATTTCATTTTGTAAAATCATAAAATCGATTCTTAGCCGATAACATTAGATGTTAAAAACTGTTACCTTTGCTTCAGTAAAGATTCAGAAACCGTGTCTTACAAAACTTCAAAACCTAATCTAGACTTTGATTAAAACTAGTTTAAAAAAAGTGCTATTCCCAAGCCATTCCCAGTGAGGGAATAATTTTTCATCTAGGTTTAATGTTTATTCCCGAGCTATTCCTAGTCATGAGATTTCCTAATATGTTCACGGGAATAGGGGCAGGTTTAGGTACTCATAAGCATATGTTTCTAAAATGCTTTACTATTGTATTTGGGTGTGTCCCACTCAAAGTTGAATGTATAGTTGGGGTAGCGAATATGTTGGTTTATTGAATAGGCACACACCTATGAAGTTTTTCAAGAAGCGAAAAAACTGCTATTTGTGTTAAATCTACTTCCAAGCTTGGATAGGATGCACCCATTGTATTTTCAGAACTACTTGTATGTACTAAATACGCTACCAAAATTAGGTTAAAATAGAAAATCTAGCGGCTGTTCCTGTTTAGGACGTTGTTGTAAGCTGGACTAGTGCATTAACAA
>CALHRJ010000289.1 GCA_938038395.1 uncultured Deinococcales bacterium
ACGCAATTACTTTAGATGAGGTCAATGCCTATCTTGCAAGTAAAGAAAAACCAAAACCAACAATCATGAGCCTAGGTCAAAATGAATTAGAGGTTGAAGCTTAATGACAGTAGAAAATCAAAAACATACTTTAAGTTTTCATCACCGAAAACTGGACAATGGTCTTGAGATTATTGGTGAACACAATCCTAGTGCCCAGACTTTTGCAGCAGGTTATTTTGTCAAAACAGGTTCAAGAGATGAAACTTCTGAAATATCTGGTGTTTCGCATTTTCTAGAACACATGATGTTCAAAGGGACCGAAAGACGCACAGCCGAAGATATTAACCGTGAATTTGATGAACTTGGTGCAAACTATAATGCTTTTACCAGCGAAGAACAAACTGTCTATTACGGTGCAGTTATTGCAGATAGATCCGCAGCTCTATTGGACTTACTAAGCGATATGATTCGCCCAGCCCTGCGCCAAGAAGATTTTGATATGGAAAAGAATGTCATTCTGGAAGAAATTGCCATGTATGACGATCGTCCAAACTTCAAAGTCTTTGATCAGGCTCGTGAACACTATTTCTCCGAACATACACTTGGAAATAGCGTTTTAGGAACGGTTGACTCAATCACAGCTCTAGAGCGTGACCAAATGATGGCTTATTTTGAAAAGCGTTACGCTTCAAACAACATGATTCTCTGTGTCTCAGGAAATTATGATTGGTCAGCAATACAAAGCCAAATCGAGGAAGCAACCAAAACTTGGGAAGCACAAGAATCTGAGCGTTTTTATCCAGACTCAAAAGGAATTGTTTCTCAAAAATCGAACTCTGAGGAACGTTTGCATAGGTGCCATGTTGCACTTTACGCACCTGGTGTTTCTGCCCAAGCCGAGGAGCGCTACGCTGCTTCAATTTTAGCCTATTGTATAGGTGGAGGTCATGGTAGTCGCCTGCATTGGGCACTCATTGACAAAGGCTTAGTTGATAGTGCTAGCTTATGGCATAGTGCTTCTGATCAACATGGAGACTTTTCAGGCTATGTATCAATGGAACCAGCTAAATATGATGAAGTCATGCAAGTCTTTCGAGATTGCTTAATGGATGTTCAAGATAACGGCATTACGAGCGAAGAATGGAAACGAGCACAAAGAAAGTTTGCAACGGGAATCACCCTTGGTGGTGAAACACCTTTTAGCCGTCTTATGTCTTTTGGACGCTCTTATCAGTATGGTCAAGAATATATGAGTGTTCAGCAAACAGTTGATAGAGTCAAAGCAACAACACTAGATGAAGGCTTGAAGCTTTTAGAAACTAGACCTTTTGATAGTTTATTTGAGTATGTTTTGAAACCTGCATAAGATTCTAGCAGCATTATGTAAAACAATTTAATAGGTTTACAAGGAGGTAATCAATATGTATATTTTGATTACCTCCTTACTTGTGTTTAGCATGAGCAAATAGTGTGATGTAGATTCATCATCCAATCACATCAACTTGTTAAATTAAGGTAAAGATGCTCTTGTTTCAAAAGCTACTTTTGACGATACTATCGTTTTGGGAGAATACATGAAATTATTATTAAAAACAATTTTAACACTACTTGTCAGTATGGCATTTGTAGTTGGTCCAGCACAAAGTTTTGCTGCTTTTTCAGTTGAGCCAAATACAACTGAGCAATTCGATATTGTCACAGGTATTTCTGAGCTTCCTGATGGTGGTAAAGTTATAGATAGAGATAGTGGTATTACAATTATTGGTGACAGTGTTCGTTATAAAGAAGGTGAATTTATTGAGGTTATTGGTGCAACTGTAGATGGTAACTTTGGTAAAATGATTGCGCCTGAGATTGCAGTTGATCTTGTTTACAATACACTATCGGCATTTGGTGAAGTTGAACTGACTACTGCTAATTTAACGATCAACACGACGGATTTATATATTTATCTTGATCCTTCTATTATGATTGCCTATGACAAAGTTGTAAGTTTGGACCCACCATTTGAAAGTGCTGGAGCAGTTTTAGATGCTGAGACTCAACAAGGTTTTTTGTTGCCATCATATACTTATCAAGATGGCTTGTTTTTATTACGTAGTGATACTGAAAAGCTACAGTTGACGTGGTTTTCTGATGATGAGGGTAAAATTGTTTTTGAGACTACTGATGATTTAGATGCAGAAGTAGTCAGTAAGTTAAGTCCATACACACCATAATTTAAACTTGGATATTGAGCTTTTCGGTGAGTATCAGTTGTAGTTGTAAACTGGTTCTCGCCGTTTTTTTATTTCTGATTGCAGTATTTGTTGAGGGGGCGTACTCTTCAGTTAGTAACCTGATGCAATGTTTTGTGAAATTGGGATAAGACGTAAGTACGTGTGTAAAGTTAAGCTACATGATTTGAAGCTTTACTAAACTTCTACAGGACGGTATATCTAATAAATAGCAGCATGGGGAATGGTAAACATAATTTTGCTTTAATACGTATTTATTTGAATATATATAGGTAACTGAAAAGTATACTACACATCCTACAGATAGAGTTGTCAAAATTTAGGTAGGTTTTAAGTCTTAGGAAATAATACTGCGATAAGCGATAATAAGAGGGTATGTTTTAGAGGCTGAACTGTAAAAAACTTATAGGTACATACTTTCGCACTATATTATACCTAAAAACCCTTACATTTTCACTTGTTAAAGCAGTAGTTCGATTACTATAAGTTGTTTGCTAAGCATTGTTAATAACGTTATATTACGAACAGATTTGTAGTTTGCAGGTATACTGAAGCCATAAATATCTTTTTAGGGAAATGATTTTGTGAATTGTAGATATA
>CALHRJ010000290.1 GCA_938038395.1 uncultured Deinococcales bacterium
TGGTTCACGCCAAGAAGAAGCACAGCGTTTAGGGAGACTATTGCGCCCTAAAGCTAGCGGAGAAACAGCGTACTTTTATAGCCTTGTGACTAGAGAAAGCAAAGAGGAAGACTTTGCACATCACAGACAGCTTTTTTTGACAGAGCAAGGCTACCAGTACAAAATTATGGATGAGGCAGAATGGCTCGAGCCAACTCCTGCTGACATATCCAAATTAAATTAACCTAGCAGTCTATTAACCTAGGAGCTTTCACAATAAACAACCTAAAGGGTATAATGCTCCCACTCAGGGAGTATTTTTTATGCCTAAAGCTACTAGTAAAGCAAAAACAGCTATATCAAAAACAGCTAAGCCAAAAAAACAAAACTACCAACATGAACCCCTACCTGCAAAAGGGGAAGTCGTAGCCCATCAAAACTTAACTTTAGTAGAAGTTGCTGACGCAGCAGAACTTAGTAGTTTTCTGGTTGATAAACGTTTAAAAGATTATATTCTGACTACGCTATCACCAACCGAGGCTGTTGTTTTACCTGAGCACAGCAAGGCTTTTATAACGGCATTACAAAAAGCAGGACACACACCAAAGGTTAGTGAATTTTAGATGGCTAAGCGTCGTTCTATGCAATTTATTGAGAGACTCCGTGAGCAAGCAGGTAGCGAGGAAGAGCTACTAGACCGGCTCGATGATATGGGTTTAAGCATTTCTCAGGCTGAGGGTATGCATGTCATTATAGTAGATAAAGATGACTATAACGAACCTAAAGAATACTACGGCGATCTAGATGAAGTAGAAATAGCAAGCCGACTAGAAACTACTAGACGACCTAAAGCCGATATAAGCGCCTACATACAAGAAATCAATAAAGACCAGTTACTAAGTATTGTAAAACGCTTTAATCCTAAGACTTCTGCTAAAACTGTTAGTAATAATCAAGCAAATATTGAAAAAGCACTTAAGAGCACTAAGCATATTCAAGCTGTTATAGAAAACTTAAATCCTTTAGAGGAAGAGTTACTCTTGGAAGTAAAGCGCAGTGGTGGTGTGGCAAATGGTTGGGACTTGGTACTACACGCGATTAAACTTGGCTTTAGACCTGAAGAATCTGTAGAGCAGACAAGTTTATATAGAGTTGAAGCTTCAGAACATCCTGGTGCTAAATTTTTGCTTCCACTCTTACAAGATGCACTGCTACTACCAACATCTACCTACGCATCTTGGTTTGAGCGTTTTTACTATGGCTATGAACAAAGTTTAGATGTTGAAAACGATATTGTACAAGTAGACACACGACTTCTAGATGCTTTACCTGATAAGCCATCACCCAAAGCTATTTTACCAAAATTTAAAAAGCTTAAAGATGTTACTGATTCAGGCTTTAGCCAAAAACATCCTATAGAAGCTATTTTAAAACTGACAGAAGTACTAAAACTCATTGAGAGTAGTGGTGGTTTACAAACTAAAAAAGATGATTCAATTAGTAAAAATGCTATCAAAAAACTGGTTAAACTAGCACCATGGTTAGAAGATGAATTTGAAAGTTATCTTAATACCATTATAGCACTTGGTTATCTAAACGAGGTTATTGAAGAAGGTAAAAAGACCTTACAGGTTAATTTGCGATCTTTCTCTACATTTCAAACAGGGTCGCTCGAGCTTGCCTACAGCACCTTACTCAATGGCTACTTTAATAACAACTCTATAAAATACAATCCATCAGGCCCACAATACGGCTTCAATGAAGTTATCAATATTGCTATCGCTCGCAAGGCACTTATTGATGCTGTCTGCCTTATACCAGATGAAGCCGTTGATCTCGACGCAGCGCTTAACCTTTTATGGGAACACAGCTTGCACTATGTCATGCGTGCCAAGGTTAGCAGAGCCTACTATGGTAGCGATAAAAGAGTTGAAGTACGAGAATTACCAAAGTGGTTTCGCCATAGTATCTTACAAGAACTCCATGATTTTGGATTAGTTGCTTTAAAAGAGCTTGGAAAAAAAGAGGGGCTCGATGCTCAGGCTGCGAACATGTATCTCCCTGAAAAATTCAAAGTCTTAGATAATATGAATTACGCAGTTAAAACGACCGTAGCGAAAACTTGGTGGCAACAAGCTACGAAACCTAGTAAAACTGCATCTACTAAAAAAGCTAAGATTGATCCAACTCAAAAGTCTTTACTGGTACAAGCCAATTTTGACATTTTGGTTTATTTAGATATGCTCACGCCTTCAGCAATCGCTGCGCTTAACTGCGCTGACTGCACAAGGATAGATGCCCAGACAGCCAACTACAGCATTTCGCGCTCGAGCGTCTACCGAGCACTAGAAATGGGCATGGAACTTGATAACATCCTCGAATTACTAGAAGAGAACAGTCACGATGTTCCAAATAATGTTAGGGTTAGCATCAGCGAATGGGCGTCACGCCGTGAGCGCTTGAGTGTTACCGAAAATACTAATTTGCTGGAGTACCCCACAAAAACCGCTAGAGATAAAGCGAAGAAAAACCTCAAGGCTTCAAAAGCTATTGCTGAACGTTTTTTACTAGTTCCTGAAAATCTTCAAGCAGACAACGCTTTAACAAGTGCGGTAACAGCTGCAATAACAACTGTACATAATTATCGTACTGCACCAAAACGTGTTATAGACTTCCAAGAAGATGGTAAATTCACCCTTGAAGGCGCAAGTGATTTAGCAGGTCGCGCCGTACTTGCGAATCTAGCAGTACAAGATAGTAAAGGTAATTACGAACTCGATACTAAAGCAATCCAAGCAGGTAGCTTTACTAAAGCTGCCCATGAAAGCTTGCTAGCTAGAACCAAAGGTAGCTTACCAGCACAGCTTTCTGTACTGATTGGTATTTGGTCAGGAAAAACTGCTGCGCCTGCGGTTGGCCAGGTTAGTATTTTTCAACATGCTAGTGCAAAAGAATTGTCTCAACATCCAAGCATTGCACCACTTTTAGATGGTCAGTTAGGTGCTACGAGCTTTTTGATTAAAGAAGCTAAAGCAACTGAACTAAATAAAGTTTTAAAAACTTTAGGAATAACACCCTCTAAAACGGTTGAGCACACGGTACAGCCAAAAGTAGTTCAAGAAGACACCCTAAAAAAAGGCTTACCAACTCGTAAAATGCGTGAGATGATTGAATCTGCTATTGCCTCAGAGCAAAAGCTAAAACTTAAATACAACGAAGAAAAGCATAGTTATGACCGCTATGGCTATACAAAGATTTCCAAAGGTAAATCCGTAACAGAAGAAATAAATCCTGATAGTGTTTACTATGAAGGGTCTACACCTTACTTTTATGGCAGAACTGTAGCAAATGATAAAGGTAGAGATATTCGTATAGGTTACATCACTGAGATTGCAGTGCTATAAAATCCTGATAGTGCTATACATTGGTAGCACTATTAGGATTTTGAACATCAGTAAGACTATGTAAATAGCTGTCAACTAGGAAATCACTAGTATACTAACTCTACCCTTCTGGAGGTTCCAATCATGAAAATCTTTGTTGCTGGCGTAATTACAGAAACCAATACCTTTTCACCAATCCCTACTGGCATGGATAGTTTTGAAATTGTGCGACAAGAGGATTTAGATAGCAAAGACTCTATAGTCAGTGGACCACTGATGGCTATTCGGCAAAAAGCAAAAGAGGGTGGGCACGACCTAATTCTAAGTCTCTCCGCTTTTGCTCAACCAGCAGGGTTAACCGTTCAGTCTGTTTATGAAAGTTTGCGAGATGAATTCTTAGCAGATTTAAAAGCTGCTATGCCTGTTGATATTGTGCTTTTGCCGCTGCATGGCGCGATGGTCGCAGAAGGCTATGATGATTGCGAAGGCGACATGGTGGCTAAAGTTCGTGAAATCGTTGGGCCAGATGTTGTGATTGGTGTTGAGTTAGATTTGCACTGCCACTTAACAGAGCAAATCATTAGTGAAGCTGATTTGGTTGTGATTTATAAAGAATATCCTCATGTTGATATTGCTATTCGAGCCGAGGAACTATTTGACCTAGCAGTAGCTACAGCAGAAGGCACCATAAAACCAACAATGGC
>CALHRJ010000291.1 GCA_938038395.1 uncultured Deinococcales bacterium
GAAATACTTCCCATAAATCCAGAAGCTACAACGGCTGCTTTTGCAGGTCCACCACGTTGACGACCTGCTGCTGCGTAGGCAAGGTCAATAAAGAACTTACCTGCGCCTGTTGTTTCTAAGAAGGCACCAAAAAGAACAAAAATAAAAACAACAGAAGCAGCCACGCCAAGAGGAATACCAAAGATGCCTTCTAAGCCCATATAGAGTTGTGAGACAATTCGGTCAATTCGATAACCCCTGTGCTCGAGAATACCTGGTAGGTACTCTGCCAACCACGGAAGTGTTCCTCTGGAACCTGCCATTGCATAAATGATTGCAAGACCACCAATTACTGTAATGGTGACGCCAATCACGCGGCGACTTGCTTCAAGCAATACAACGATTAAGATTGCACCAGCTATGATGTCAGTATCATTGGCAAAGCCTACCCGTTGTGCAAACTTTTGTAGGTCGTTCAGCATATGCCAAGCAGGAAAGATAGACCCTGCTATAAAGGTCAAATCAATAATCCAGCCGATAACCCCCCGCTTACGCTTTTTTCCAAAAGCAGGGAAGAGTAAAAATACAAGCGTTAGAATGACAGATAAGTGAATGCCACGTAGATAATAGGCACCTAAATTCTTAATACCAGCGGTATACAGCTGAAAAAGCGATAAGCCTATAGCAAGTGCCGAAACTAAGATTAATAACCACTTAGCGGGTGTTAAGCCTGTTTGATTGACCTCTAGATTCTCTGCTGTTTTGTTCTCATTCATAAAATCAACCTTTTACTTTACTTAGTTGTGACACTAATAATAACTCTTTGTCGCTCAGCAACTTCACTTAGTGAATATGTATTACCGTTATGAATAATTCTGTGATTAACTTTTAGGCTACCGACTCGCAGGGCATAGCTATTATTTGGTACGTGTTCATCAATATCGAAAATATAATAACCACTTTGACCATCTGACAAGAGTGTTCCTCTACCAGGAATATGACCCAAGCCTGCGTCAAATGCAGGTGTGTGTGAATCTGTCAGAAGCATGTTCTGTCCATCCCAATAATAGTAATCACTAACAGTAATGCCTGTAACGGAATGATTCCAACGAACTATCCATTGATTTGATTGACCTGCTTGACTAGATGTTTTTAAGTCAAGTTCGTATAGTATGTTTCCATCAGAATCGGTGAATGTTAGGAATGACTGTTGAATACTATCTTGTGTGTCGGCATGTGAAATAGAGCTGTAAAAAATACTATAAAAAATAGAGCAAAAAATAAAGACTAGAAATAAATATTGTTTAATTTGCATCTTATAAAATCCCCTTCTTAGCTATAAGAACCAAGAAGGGGTTGAGTTTACCTATCTGCTAACTACAAAAGCTTATCTTAGACTATCTGGAATTTCTAAACCAATTTCTTCGTAGTACTTAATTGCACCAGGGTGAAGCGGGATAGGTGTCACACTTACACTGAATTCTGGAGTTGTGCTATTTGCACTTGGGTGAACAGCAATAACATCTTCGATGTTGCTATAAAGTGCTTTAACGATTTCGTAAGCCAGCTCTTCGCTCATTTCATCAGAGACTAGAATCACGTTTGGCGTGCCAATTGTTATAACGTCTTCTTCTTGACCTTTATAGGTGTCACCAGCGAGTGTAGTTTGCTTAAATGCTTCATTCACGGCTAGTGAAAGCTCCATTTCTGACTCGCTGAAGCCGATAACCTTGATATCTCTAGTTTCAGCCAAACTTAGGATAGAGCTTGTTGGTGGACCCACACTCCAGATGCCTGCATCGATTTGACCATCACGAAGTGCATCTGCGGTTTCATTAAAGTTTAGGAATTGCTCGTCAATATCATCATAGGTAATTCCGTTAGCTTCTAGAATGCCCTTTGCTGAAACTTCTGTACCAGAACCAGGCGCACCAACAGAAATACTCTTGCCAGCAAGATCAGCAATTGAGTCAATACCTGAATCTTCTAGAGTAACAATGTGGAAAGTATTCGCATAAGCACTGCCGAGTGCACGTAGATTAGCAAGTTGTGGTAGTTCACCTTCTGGACCAAAACGACCTGTACCTGTGTATGCCTGAATGACGGTATTTGCAAGTGCAAGTGCAATGTCAGAATCACCACGTGAAATTAGGCCCACGTTCTCAACAGATGCACCTGTAACTTCTGCAACTGCATTATAGCCATCAACGTAGTTGTTGATTACTTCCGCGTAAGCGCCACCAGTTGGAAAATATGTTCCGCCAGTTCCACCAGTCGCAATTGACAAGTTACCTTGAGCAAAAGCAAAGCCCATAATGAGAGCTAGCATTAGAGAGCCAGCAACTTTAGAAATTCTTTTCATTTTTTTCCTCCAAACGCTGTTTTTAGTGTGTTTCAAGCTAGAACAGTTAAGCCAGTTAATCCATTCAGGTTGTGGATTAGTCAGGCAGGTAATCTATATAGATTAGTCTTGACCTGAAACAAACTATGTGCGTTGTTTTATTGCGAAGGATAGAGTATCAAGAATTAAATTAAAAGTCAAGATAAAATTTAATTTTTCTATTCTTAACTACAGTTGCTCCTGTTTAGAAATTTTATGACAGTGTGAGTATTGATGCAGCTTATTCCGAAAAAACCAATTAAAACAACATCTCAACTTGATTTTTACAAATTTCTATGCTCAAATAAACGTATATCTCTATAACAGGTGTATTGCAATTTTAAATTTAATTTAAAGCTTTATTTTAGTGAACTGACAAATATGATTGAATCGCAAACTCAAAATCAAAAAACCGTATTAAGTGATCAAGCTTATAGGTTAGTAAGGTCGGCTATCCTGACTGGCAAAGTGCCTTTTGGCACACAACTGGTAGTACGAGAACTTTCAGAAATCTTGAACCTATCACCAACACCAATCAAAAGTGCCTTGATTAGTTTAGAGAGTGAAGGACTTGTTATTGCAATTCCTTTTCGTGGTTTTTTTGTACCTAGTTTTGATGTAAGCGATGTTTTGGAAATTTACAGCTTGCGTGAAGCCTTTGAACGCAAGGCAGCTAGATTGGCAGCCATTCACGCTGATAAAAATGTTTTAAATAAACTCAACAGTATGCTTAATTTTCAAAAAGAGGCGGCAGAAGCTGGCAATACTGAACAGCATATTGAATTAGATTTGAGTTTTCATAGAACCATTGCTGAAGCGTCACGTAATCAGCGTTTGATTGATGTCTGCCGAGGTGTTTTAGGACAAGCACATTTGATGGTTGCGAATGCTACATTGAGCGTTGGAAGGTATCCTGAAATGCATTTGGAACATGAAGCCATACTTCGTGCGATTCAGAATAAAGATGCAGACGCAGCCGAAACTGCAGTGTGGGTACATAATCAAAATGCGAGCCGAAGTTTGATTAATTTTTATCAAAAAGATGATACGCCTTTGATTGACTTTAGCAATGATAAGTTACTGACCACTGAAACTATTCTTAGTCGCCTGCAAGAGGACAAGCTCGAGCTATCACAAAAAGAAGATGAAGCGATTGAGCAGCTTTTAAACGAATTTCAGAAAAACCAAATCAGAGAAGCACTTGCTGAATTTGTGGGCCCAATGGCTATTTTTGTAGTCATGGATGCGCTGGAAAAAACAGACACGTTAAAAGATGCATTAGAGATGATGTCTACGAAAATTCCCAAGCAAAAAGATGCTCAAGGATTCCTTGAAGAAATGCTCGAGCTTATCGAATAAGCCCAAGAGATTATTTTTCATAGCTTACTTTTTATTGAGTTCTTTAAAAGCCAGATTTATGCTAACCTGCATACGTTCTATGGCCTTAGCCAACGCACCGATTTCGTCATTGCGTTGTGTTTCTAAGATTTCTTTATTCGAACGGCCTCGACTTATTTCATCAGCAATACTTGTTAAGTTTTGAATGGGTTTTACAAAGCGTCTGGTGAGTGTATAAGCAATCAATAATACCAAAAGAATAGTTACGAGTAGTAACACAAGTCCAAGTTGTCTAGAGCGTCTTAAAGAGGCAAAGGCTTCGTTGTAATCTTGCTGTACGACCATGGTCCAACCTAAATCTGTAGTTTGGGTGTAGCTAACAAATTTATCATTGCCCAAAGTGTAGCTAAAGATTTTTTGCTGAGGGCTTTGAAGTGCTGGGTGACTGCTGTAATCCTCAAGTGCTTCACTTAAGTTCTCTGGTTTCCCGTGCGCTATGACTTGGCCTTTCTCATCTAGTAAAAAGGCAAAGCCAGTTTGACCAACCCTTGCATTTACAACAGCGTCAGAAATCTCTTGAACTTGTGCGGACATAGCAACTATACCTAACTTTTCGCCAACAGTATTGAATACGGGTTTTGCTAATACTAAGGAAGGTTTGCCACTCGTTCTGCCAATGAGCATTTGTTGACCGATTGGCAAATCATCTTCTATAATTTGTTTAAAGTAACTGCGGTCTCCAAAATAATAGTCCTTTGCATTTTGGTCGTCATTGCGCCCAATGTTTTCGCCATTGGCGTTTACGGTAAAGGCTAAGAAAATCCATTCGTAGCTATCATTCATAGCTTTTAAAATAGGTGTTTGTAAGGCAGCGTCCATAGCGTGAATAGCGTCTAACTGAGCAGAATAGGAAAGCATGCGCAAATTGGTATTGACCCAATTATTTGTTTGTACGACCAGCGCATCTGTAGTTTGTTGTAAGTTAACAGAAATGTTTTGATTGATGTCTCGCTGGTTGAGTTGGCTATTGACGTACCAAAGACTGGCAAGCGGAAAAAGTGAAATGATGAGCATGGTTGTTAGTACCTGAGGAAATATACCAAACCTCGATTGCTCCGTCTTTCTCCCACTTTTTTGCATAGCACAAAGTGTATCATATTGTGCTTGCAACTAGAGAAAATAAGTTTAAACTTTGACTTGCATTGGTACGGGTCTTACGGTATGACCTAGAATGTATGCACCTAAAACCTACGCAAATGATGAAAGAATTTGAAACCTATAAACTATGAGTGCTGAAAAGACTACAATCTCTGAAACGGATTTTGCAATAGCTTGCTATAACTTAAGCCATCATTATGAAACTGCAACAAGCAAGTTTGAGGTTTTGCGTAATGTTGA
>CALHRJ010000292.1 GCA_938038395.1 uncultured Deinococcales bacterium
GTTGTCATGCCCCAAAGTGAGTTTCTATCATTAGGATCGTCAGACATGAGATCACCCATTAAGTTGAATCTGGGTCCGTCGTCTAGGAAAAAGTACTCACCGCTGATTGTAGAGTCACTGAAGGTGATGTCCATCTGAAACGCATCTTCCCCCAAAGTGCCTATGAGGTAGTAGCGTTGAGTTTGGCTCGAGCCGAACTGTGCAAGAGCCGAAGACAGGATAGTAAGTGTAAAAAGAAAAGCCAGAACTATATAGAAGTATTGAGTCTTATAAATTATACTGCCCTTAGAATATGTATTCATAAGAATAGTATAGGAAAGTTTTTTATTCGTGTGTTGTCTGAGCTTACAATCTGAGCTTACACATGTTTGTACTATCTAGTTCTGACTAGTTCTGATTAGCCCTCTTAGACATATCTATAGGCATTGTTTTGAAAACTCGTTGCATTAACCAAAGTGAAAATATAAAAGATACAGCGCCTAGCATAAAAGGTATACCAGGCAGGTCTACAGCCACACGGTCAGAGGTAAAGAAACTGAACAAAATTGATGTAAAGATGATCGGCGACAAAATACTAGTAATGCTATTTAAAGAAGTTAAAGCACCTTGCACCTTACCTTGAGCATTGGCAGGAACACTACCCGTAATCAGACCTTGAAGGGCAGGTCCAGCGATGCCAGAAAGTGCACCAACTATAATAATCACATAGACCATCCAGCCTTCTGTCGCAAAACCATATCCTAAGTAAGTTAATATAGACAAACCTAAACCTAAAAGAATTGAACGCCGTTCACCAAGTCTAGGTATAATCATACGAATTAGGAAACCTTGCACGATAATTGCCATGATGCCAACCAAACCAAGTGTTAGACCAATTGTTTGGATGTCCCAACCATAGCGGTAGCCAGTATAGAGTACCCAAACATTTTGCAAACCACGTTCTGCAAAATAAATAAAGAAGAGCGCTCCAGCAATGTTACCTACAAAAGGATAGTTTCGTAGTTCACCAATGATGCTAATTGGGTTGACTTTTGACCATTTGAAGTTGCTACGATTTTCTGGCTTTAGAGATTCAGGCAATACAAAGTAGCCGTAGATTAGATTGAGAAATACCAGTACAGCCGAAACCCAAAAAGGTAAACGCAAGTCAATGTTTCCAAGAAAGCCACCAATAACTGGACCAAAGGTAAAACCAAGTCCAAAGGCTACACCAACAAGACCAAAGTTCTGCGCTCGGTTCTCAGGTGTAGAAATATCTGCAATATAGGCATTTGCAGTCGTAAAGCTAGCACCCATGATGCCAGCAATAATTCTGCCAACAAGTAACCACCATAAGTCAGGAGCAAGCGCCAAAATTATATAGTCAATACCTAGACCTAATAGAGATAGTAGGATGACTGGGCGACGACCATATTTATCTGACAAAGCGCCTAGAATAGGTGCAAACACAAATTGCATGAGGGCGTAGATTGCCGTAAATACACCAAGATATAGACCAGCATTTGATTTATCGCCACCTGCAAACTCAGTGATAAGTTCAGGAAGAATAGGGATAATGATGCCTAAACCTAAAATATCTATGACTAAGGTAATAAAAATAAAAATAATGCTTGCTTGTTGTCTGTTATTTTTGAGCACAGCTAACCTATACCAATCTTAAAGTGTATCCGTAGAATAGATATATCAAGGTGTGCTTCCTAAACAGTCTTTAGAATAAGGATGCATCCCCAAACTTATAGAACCGAAATATATCATTTTTTTGTGTAGACATTTGGCAGAGATACGTATAGAAGGTATTGAGCTAAGTTAAACAGTTTAAAGTTTGATGAGGATAGTTAATTAATTTGTACCATTGGCGACATGATGTGAAATGTTATACTTTTTGGGTGTCAACATTAGTAAACGAATCATTAGAAATTGAAACAACTGGTATGGATTTGCTTGATGAAACAGTCGCAGAAGAACACGCTACAGAACTAATCACAGAACCAAGCACAGAACCAAGCACTGAACCGAGCACAGAACTGAGCATGGAAGATAGTGCCACAGCACTTTCTGAAGTAAATTCCAATGAAGTAGAACAAAACCTAAATGCAATCTCCGAAACCGTAGAGGTTGAGGAGCTAGCTATTGAATCTGATGAAAAAACCTTAGAATCTGACGTTATTGAACTAAAATCTGAAGATTTAGCAGATATTAGAGCCACAATGACTAATGAATCTGAAGATGTAGTAGCTAAAGAATCACAAAAAGAAACTACAGAATCAGTAGTAGAATTAGCGGAAGACACTGATGCAGTTGAAGATATAGAAAATGACGCTGTAGCACTTAGTGAGTCTGAAACTGATAAAGTAAGCGTTTCTCAGGAAGAATTAGAAGTAAGTGTTGACGCACTACCTGAAAACAATATTGATCCAGAAGCATCTGATGAAATTGAAATGCTTAATGCTGAAGCTAGCACAGACGAAGATGCTGAAGCGAGTGCTGATGCACTTTCTGAAGATGTGAATGATTCAGAAGAATCTGACGACACTGAGATAGTTGGCACTCCTGAAGCTAAAGCTTCTCAAGAAGAAATAGATGACGATACTGTTGAAGATGCTGTAGCCTCTGAGGTTGAAGAAGATAATAAACCATCTCGTAGTCGAGCGCTTCTATTAACAAGTCTCTTATCTACAACAAAGCCAATTAGTATTAAAGAATTGAAAAAAGTTCTTAAAATTTCTGAGAAAGCTATTTTAGCTGCGATTGCAGATCTCAAAACGACCTTGTACGAGCAAGACTTAGGCTTAATGATGGAAGAAGTGGCTGGTGGTTACCGAGTTATTATTCAACCAGCGCTGTATGCAGACTTAGCAGAACTGATTTCTCCACCACCATTGCCGCAACTTTCAAGTGCAGCGCTTGAAACCTTAGCAATTATTTCTTATAAACAGCCAATCACACGTGGTGAATTGGAAGCAGCTAGAGGAACAGGATGTTCTTCTACACTAGATACTTTACAAGAACGAGACTTAATTAAAATAGTTGGTCAAAAAGATGTTGTAGGTAAACCATTGCTTTATGGAACAACTGAACGTTTTTTGCTGGAGTTTGGTCTTAAATCTTTAGAAGATTTACCACCACTTGACGAAAAACCAACTGAATTCTTGCGAAGCTAA
>CALHRJ010000293.1 GCA_938038395.1 uncultured Deinococcales bacterium
ACTGTCATAAATGCTATGAGGGGAGAGGTGCTTGTTTAAAGTTCCTGAAACATTATTCTTCACAGGTCTAAATAAAGCCCCATCCTTATCATCTGAATGTCCACAATAAATAAGATAGTCAGTAATCAATCGTTGAGATAGGGGAGAGACAGGAATAAATCTAACTTTGTCTCTTTTACCATGTACCCGAAAATGCATAATGCCTTCTCGTAAGTGCATGTCTTTAACTTTTAGATCTGCAACTTCAGCACGTCTAAGTGCATGAAATAAAAAGACTGAAAGAATCGCCCTATCTCGTTTTCCTTTTAAAGTATTTTTAGGGGGTGCATCTAATAGTGCAATTGCTTGTTGTCTACCAAGCGCTGGTGTCTTACCTTCATTACTACCTTCACCAGGTCGCTTGATGCCAGTAACAGGATTATACTCAACAGCATTTTGGTCACAAAGATATTCATACAAAGAAGATAGCGCTGATAACTTAGTTCGAACTGTTGCTGCTGCTTTACCCTGATTAATTAAGGAGTCACGGTAAGCAATACAATGAGCACGTGTAACCAAGCGAAATTCTTCAGGACGCTCAATACCTAAAAAATCCATAAACTCACGTACTGTATTTTCATACATGCGCCTTGTATTTGCATTTAAGATATTTGCAAACCACTCAACCTCTGGAGGCACATGTGCCAACCCTTGAAATTGAGCATCTGTCAATTTGCGCTCAACAAGATTGTCATCTTTAACAATTTTTATTTCCATAAACACCAACTAATTCGCCTAGCAGTTTACCATTGATAATATATTTTATCATAGGTAAATATCCACACTAAAAACAGATGGAAATAATTACTCAAAATCAAAACCCAATAAGTTTCTTAATTGCAATCATGACTTCAGAAAATGATGGGGCTGAACTCTGGTGCTGTTTAGACCAGTAAGCCTGCCACTGCTCAGACTTATCTTCGTTCTCCAAAAACTCTGGTTCGAAAAGCCTCTGGATATCGCTTATGGGTGTTTCGCGATGTTTGAAGGTTTCTTCGATAGCCTTTTTAAGAACCACCTGGTTGGTGGTTGCTTCTTGTGCAAACTGATATAGGTCATAAAAATCTTTTAGTCTTGTGTTGACCATATAGAGACTGGTCATGGCTTGTAACTTTTCAGCTATAACTGTTTCCTTTGAATAAGCATACATAGGAAAGCTTGTCTCATTTAATAATGTTGGAAAATCTAATGCTTCTGGTGCTGGCGTTACAATATCGCCAAAGCCAATATCGCATTGAAGTCGTTGCGTTGACTTATTTAAGTAAGCTGGAATTTTCAGACGTGTTCCTTGATACTTTGCTTCTGCCGTAATAGCTTCAACCTGTACATTGTCAGCATCAAAATAGATACCGTCATCCAGATCTATGCTTACAATTTCTTGAAAAGTTTTTAATAGTTCTGATTCTTCAGATGCCAAATCTTGACCTAGAAAATCAATATCTCTAGTTGGTCTTGCTATTGCACCATACAAACTATAAAGATAAAGACCGCCTTTTAACACGAAATGTTTATGGTATTTGCTATTAGCAAGACGTGCTAATAGCCGCTCTTGGAAATAGAGTAATTCAAAACGGCTATAATCTCCACCTGATACTCTAGCAAGATTGCGAAGTCGCGCTTTAATGGATGCTATCTTCCCACTATCACTCAAGCTAAAGCCTCAAGATAAGGTGTAATAGTTTTAGTTACACGGCGTACTTTAGCAGCGTCAATAAGTTTAGGGATACTACGATTTGCGCCTTGAAGGTAATCTTTTAGTGCTTCAAGAAAAACATCTTTACCTAGTTTTTTTCTATAATAAAATGAGTCAACGATTGCCTTTTCTGGCGAATGCACTTTCACTGTTCTGCCTGAAATAGCATGTGATTCAACACCATAATTATATTGATTATCTGAATAGTAATAATAATCTACAGGTGGGTATTCAAATTTAGGAGCCCAGCTATGATTAGGTATAGCTAGTTGTACTGCCGATGGAATGACTGTTCCTAAATCATGAAAATTTAGGGCTGAATGAATACAAACAATAGCATTAGGAATCTTAAGACTAAGTTCTACAAGTGTTTCATGTTCTATGTCTTCACTATCTATAGCACGATAAATACCCTTTTGTAGCCTCTCCGCTCTACCCTCCTCTACCCACTGACTAAGTAAGTGAGGTCGTAGACCAGCATCTATTACTTGCTGGCGTTCTAGTACGCCTTTATTTTGTTCAAAAAGTTGTTCAAGGTTTTGTATTGACATAGTAGGTCTATAACCTCCATTTTAGATAATGCATAAATCCTAGGTAATAGATTATCATACACCTAGAATATATGCAACTAAACGTGAAGTTCTTTATCCTTACACGATTAAACAGGTAAACCATCATGATTGTGGTTTGGAGGGTTAAAACTCAATCATATTTTTCAATCTATGATTATGATCTTTTAGTATAAACCTTAATGATTTTTTACTTACAAATATGAGCTTTACTAACAAGTTTAGATTACCTTTTCAATAAAGCTCTTTACCTAGTGTGTGGAGTAAAAAGATAAATACCTCACCTTATACTGAGCTTTCAGAATATTTTTGTTTACTTTTGAATTGGTAACATTACTGTTAAAGTTGTACCTTTTAACAATTGAGACTGTACTTTAAACTTACCTTCAAGTAATGTGATAGCTTCTTGGATACCGATTAAACCAAACATCTGGTACTTAGAAAAATCAGTTATAGAGTCTGGTACATTAAAACCGACACCATCATCCTCAATAATTAAAACCAAACTATCAGTGTCTAGTATAGATAAGCTGATTGTTACCTGATTTGCTTTAGCATGGTAGATAATATTTGTTAAGGCTTCTTTTGTTGAACGAAATAAACATAAGTTTATAGATACAGGAAGATTTTCTATATCTTCAACATTCAATATTATTTTAGGAATACGGTTTTTAGTTTGATAATCACGTTCTAAAGAAGCAATATAACTTTCTAGAGCAGATTGAAAACCAAATTCTTCAAGCCCTACTGGTCGCAAATCACTAACAAAGCTTCTCAGTTCCTTTATAGACGTTGTTAAGTGATTACGCATTTCTTGCAAGCTTTCACTATCAACAGAAAAACCATCTCCTTTATTTAGTAAGCTTTCGTAATTTGCTAATTGATAACTAAAGCCCATCAGGTCTTGGATAATACCATCATGCAATTCTCGTGCTAAATGTTTACGTTCTTCCTCGCGAATACTATCTAAACGTTGATTAACTTTTACCAGAGCCTGTTCATTTTCTTTTCTCTCTGTAATATCTTTATAGGAAATAATAATATTTAGTACATCTCCTATATTATTTTTTATAATTCGACTATTCACAGATAAAGATCTAGGTTTAAACGTTTGTCTCAATTCTGAAAGCTCAGGGGAGATAACTTCTTTAAGCTGTATGATCTCTTCAAAGTTTTTAACCTCAATACCTTGAATCGCCAAACCAAGTGGCAACTCTTCAAAAGAATACTTTCGCCTACCATCAATCGTATAAAAATCATATGGATTCTCTATCTGTAGGCTGTTTAGATCTGGGAGATTGTTTAAACCCGTAAGCTCACGAGCAACTTCGTTGATATATGTTTTATTACCATTCGCATCAAAAACACTAATACCTTCAGCTGTATTGTTAAGGATAGCATTTGTAAAAGTTTGCTCTTGAATTAGTTTTTGTTCATATGCTTTTTGTTCAGTTATATCTTTATATGAAATGACTGTTCCTAATATTTCTTGAGTTTCACCTCGAATCACACGGCTACTCACAGATAAACTTTGAGGTGTAAATACTTCCTTTAAAGCAGGAAGGTCGATAGGCAAATCATCTTTTAATTTAAGGATTTGTTCAAAGTTTCTAACTTCTATACCCTTAAGCACTTTTGTAAGAATCAGCTCATGGTTTTGTAGACGTCTAGAACCATCAATCGTATAAAAATCAAAAACATCTATTGGCTGAAGCCCTTTATCAGCGTAGTATTTCAAATAGGCAATGTCTGCAGCGGCATCATTAGTAAAAATAAGGTTGCCTTGAGCATCAAAAACGACTATCCCATCTGCTGCGTTATTGAGAATCTGATCTTTAAAGGTTTGCTCTGTAATCAACTTTTGTTCATACTGCTTTTGTTGCGTAATCTCTTGTCCTTCAACAAGAACTTGAATCACTTTACCTGAATCGTCTTGAATAGGTGAAAGCAAGGTAGCAAAGGTTGCTATCTTATTCTCACTTGATATCGTATGTTCTAAAATTTGAAGGATGCCCGTTTCACAAACTTTTTGAACAAGCTTAGTAAAACTATCTTCCGTATAAGTATCAAACGTACTGATATCATCAATAGACTTTCCAACAACTGCTCCCAATAAATTCTTTGCACTCTGATTTATTTCTAGTATTTTTCCCTCACTATCAAGAATTGCAAAAAAACTAGATGAGTAATTGAGGATAGTTTCGGAGTAAGTGAGTAGATGCTTCATAGAAGATCGAAAGAATATTATACTAGACTGAAGCCCAATACTGTATCTTTATGTCTTACAAATCAAATAATAGGCTAATCTACATAATAACAAGAGATATCTTAATCTTAAAGTGCTCGTCGTGACAGGATTACCATTTATAGATATCAAAAAGCTTAAAATATTATTTATAGTCTCTGAGGTTGTAGATGTACATCTATCAAGCATAATCACTACACATAAGAATTGTTTATATGTCATACTCTAAATAAGTTAGAAAATTTGACTACTGCAAAGGTGTTATGAACATCCAAATACAAAGAGAGTGTGTACAACTAAATACAGATGGATAGACCTGATGAACAACTGATTCAGGCTATGGCTATCTTAGATGAGAACGCGCTCGTTGAGTTACATAGACGCTATGCACCCTATCTAGCAGGTATGGCTAGAAAGATGCTTAGCGATTCTGATGATGTTCAACAATGCGTTCAGGATGCCTTTATGAAAGCTTGGGATGCAGCAAACACGTTTGACCCAAACAAAGCTAGTGCTAAAACATGGCTAGTTACCATTGCACATAGAACAGTCTTAAATAAAATCAGAGGTACGAAGCTAGAAACAGTACCTCTTGAAGTTTGGGATAATCCACAAACACCTCCAAACCATGTAACACGTGTGGTT
>CALHRJ010000294.1 GCA_938038395.1 uncultured Deinococcales bacterium
TACTAAACCTGAAAACTCGATGTTGGCCTATGCTGATGCCTTGGCTAAGTTTATGGATGAGCAGGAACTAGTAGACCCGATTTTGGTAGGTCATAGTTTTGGGGGCATGATTGTTCAGGAATTTCTCGCACAGCACCCACATGTGGCTAAGGCTGCGGTGGTTTATGGCTCGAGCCCAGCCTTTGGCGATCCAAATGGTGAATGGCAGCAAGCCTTCATCAAAGCAAGACTAGCCCCACTAGATGCCGGGCGGACTATGGTTGACTTAGCTGAAGAAATGGTCGAAGCCATGACAGGTTCTGCAACATATGAAGCTAATAAATTAGATCTAGCCCATGAAGGCATCAAAGCAACAACTGAACAGCACTTTAGAGATTTTGTTCATTGTTTGGGAACGTTTGATCAACGCAAGAATCTAGTGAATATAGATATTCCAAGTTTGTTTATCGTAGGCAGTGAAGACGCCAATGCCCCTGCACCGATGATGGAAAAGATGGCTTCTAAAGTTGAGGGCGCTGATTATGTTTGTTTAGATAAGCTTGGTCACTTGGCACATTTGGAAAATCCTGAAGCCTTTAATAATTCTTTGAGTGGGTTTTTTGAGGCGCATAAACTATGACACAAAAACTAGACGCAGCTTTGTTCGAGGCTCGAGCCTTTAACCTGTCACCCCAACAAATTGAATTAACCCAACGTGCCAGAACTTTAGGCCAAACTACCTTTGCAGGCAGAGCCAGCACCTACGATACTGAAGCACGCTTCCCAACAGAAAACTATCAAGACCTCTTTGAAGCTGAGCTTATGGGAATCTGCATACCTAAAGAACAAGGTGGCTTGGGCGCAGACTTCAAAACCTACGCAATGGTGGCTGCCGAAATTGGTCGTTACTGTGGTGCAACTGCACTCAGTTGGAACATGCATGTAGCCTCAACCTTATGGACTGGGCAACTGGTCGATGGTTTAGACATGCCAGAGTCAAAACGATTGGGTCATAACCGTCGGCGTTCTGTGCATTACAAACGTATTTTGGAAAATAAAGCAATCTATTCACAACCTTTTTCTGAAGGTGGCGCAGCGGCAGCAGGGAGTAAAGCTTTCTCTACAATTGCCGAACCCATTACGGGTGGCTGGCTGGTAAATGGTAAGAAAATATTCGCTTCTCTTTCAGGTCATGCAGACTACTATGGTGTGCTTTGTACCGAAATAAAGGATCGTGAAAAGCCTAGTAGGCGCAATACGCTTTACCTCGCAATTCCTGCTAATGAAACAGGTGTCAGCGTTGAAGGTGAATGGAACCCTTTAGGAATGCGTGGAACAGTCTCAAGAACTTTAATTTTCAATAATGTATTTATCCGTGAGCGTGAATTGTTAATGCCACGAGGCTTTTACATTGAAGCTGCTAGCAAATGGCCACATATGTTCTTTACACTTTCGCCAACCTACATGGGTTTAGCACAAGCAGCTTATGACTTTACAGTGAAGTACTTAAGAGGTGAAGTTGAAGGTGCTGGCACGACGAAAAGGCGGATGTATCCTACAAAGCAAATTGCTGTTGCACAAATGCGGGTTATGCTCGAGCAAACGAAAGCACTCTTCTACCAAGTTATTTCAGAAGCATCTGCTAACCCAACCAAAGATCAAATACTACGAGCGTATACGGCACAATATACAGTTATGGAAAATGCCAATGAACTTGCTCAACTTGCTATTCGAACTTGTGGCGGGCAGGGCATGCTTAAAAGCTTGCCTTTAGAACGAATCTATAGAGATAGTCGTTGTGGTTCACTGATGTTACCGTGGACTGCTGAAATCTGTATTGATAGACTTGGTAAAGCTTGTTTATATGAACAGGGCGAAAGTGATGAAGACGAAAGCTAAGTAGGTATCTTGCGTATTTGCGTTGAAGTATAAGATGACGCTTTGTTGACGCTATAGATGCTATGTTGTTTTTACTACTACTACTTTCAAAAAAGCCTTTGGTCTCCCAATTTTTACCAAGGGCTTTTCTTTTGTACAGGATAGGTGTTTCACTTAACTTTTGATAAAAGCATATGCGTGGTAGTTTGCCCAAAACGCATACAGTTTTGCAACAGTGCTTCCAAAGCTTCCATACTTTTAAGCTGAACTCGTAAGATAAAGGCACTGTCTCCAAGTAAGTGATGACACGTTGTGATATCACTAGTTTCTTTTACAAAGCCAATAAAACTCTTTTCTTGAGAGTACGGCACATTGACCAATATAAATGCACCAATCCGTTTCCCTAGTTCGTGTTGACTTATCTTGGCACTATAGCCAGTAATGATGTTCTGGTCTTCAAGCTTTAACATGCGTTCTTTGACTGCAGGTGCGCTTAGACCAACTTGTTTGGCAATCTCGCTATAACTGGCTCTACCATCCGTTGCCAAAATATCCAGAATGTTTGTATTTATTGGGTCAATTGCTTTGTTTTCCATAGAATTGACTTTACTATAGCATGTTATTCAAAGTTAAGGCTTTGAAAACAGTTGTTTTTTGCTTCAACATTTACTAGCAATCTTCCATAATGGAAGCATGATGAACACACAGGATTACATTAACTTAGACGAGCAGTTTGGTGCAAAAATCTATAAA
>CALHRJ010000295.1 GCA_938038395.1 uncultured Deinococcales bacterium
TGCAGCTAGCGGTAACACAGGTCAAGAAAATAACATCATGTATCCAGCAGGCTATTCAACAGACTCACGCCTAAAAGGCGCTGTATTTAGTATCGGAAGCGTCAATGATGTTGATCAAATTTCAGACTTTTCAGCATCAGGCAACAACCTATTTGCATATGCTCCAGGCGAAAAAATTCGTACGGCCTTTCCAAACAACCGTCTTGCAAACGTCTCAGGAACTTCCTTCGCTGCACCAATCGTAGCAGCAAGTATTGCGTTGGTTTATGACGAGTTACAATATCTTGAAGATTCTGGGGTTGATATACTAAAACGCCTAGAGACTACTCTAGAGAAAGATCGTATTGAAACAAAATATAACCTTGACAGCAACAATCAAAACCTTTGGAAATATGCAGGTGGTATTGCCGATACTAACGCACTTATTCACTTACTAACTCTTCCAAATCCCAATTTCGAGTACGGTTTATCAAACTGGTCTACTTACAGAACCAGTATAGGTCAAATTCTCAATGGCAATGCTTACGAGCAAGTAGCAAAAATTGCTGGCGGCGGGTACGTCACAAAACAGATTAGTGGCCTAAAACCAAATACAACATACGAAATAAAGTTTCGGACAGCCTTTGATACACCTGGACAACAGGCAACCATAACCGTAAGCAATCATGGAAACTCTAGGCTTACAGAGTCATTTAGAAAAGGGAATAACGAGTCAACACTACTCAAGCGCATTAAGGTTACATTTAAGACAGGCAATAGTACTTCGGCAACTATTCAAATCAACAATCCAAGTTCAAACAATACCATTGCTATAGACGGCTTCAAATTACGTATAGAAGATTAAGGTAACGTTTAAATTCGATATCCATAACATCCAGAATTTATACTAGAGGGGTTAAATAACTCCTCTAGTTATTATTTTTCATAGCTGATCCGGACTCTTAAATGGCACATACTAGTATCCAAACAATCGACCATGCATTTAGTCTCAACATTGAGCAGATTAAGGCATTAGCATTTGTGGAACCACAAGATGCTCTAGATACTATTGTCAAGTTAGAGAACTCAGGTACAAAAGAGTTATCCATAGACGCTTTATATGAGCTTTATCTTGTTAAAGCTCATACCTACATCCAACTCAATACCTTTGACAAAGCAATTATATGCATAAATTCCTGTTTAGAGCATGCGCTGCTTAACAAACTACCTTTGTTACAACTCCGAGCCCTAAACTACAGGTCACACATTGAGTTTCGTCAAGCAAAGTTTGACGACGTTATTAGAACAAGTAATGATGCTCTATTAATCAGTCGTGAGCTAAAAAGCTATAACGAACAAGCGTTAGCCTACAATAATATTGGTATTGCTTATGGCATACTTTATGCCTATGAAGAGTCGTTAGAGGCACTACTAGCAGGTTTAGCTTTAAAGGAACACTTAGATGATGAACTTATCAATAAATTATACAGTAATACCAGCAATGTTTATCATTATTTAGGGCACTATGATCATGCTCTGAAAACTTTAGAGACAGCTTCAAGCTATGTTAATATTCAAGATAATCCCAGAGTACACATTCTCACTACAGCAAATTTCGGCAAAACCCATGCCAAGCTCAATAACCTAGAGCTTGCCGAGGAATACCTAAATAAAGCGAGAGAACTCGCGGAAAACACGACTGCACATTATGACTTACTAAGTGATGTATACATTGACCTCGGCAGGTTTTACATACAACAAAAGCAATTTAGTAAAGGCTTAAGTGTTCTCAATAAAGCACTTAAACTCGCTCAAGAAAATCAGAATATATCTAAAGAAATCGATTTAAAAATTGAAATTGCAAAATGCCAAATCGGTGAACACAAGGAAACAGAAGCTATTGTCACACTCAGTTCTGCACTTAGTTTAAAAACAACACAAACCTCAAAAACAGCACTCTTAGAGATCCACAAAGCATTTAGCGAAATCTATGAAAAGCTTAGAGACTACAAAAATGCGCTCGAGCACTACAAATGCTATCATGACTTAAAAGATGAAATCCATAATGACCGCTCGCAAGCGCGTATGCAAGGCATGATGATTAAACACGATACAGAACGCCTTCAAGATGAACACGACCGACTTGCCAATGAAAAGGAACTTGCACGACTTAGATTACTTGAAGTAGAACGCCATAATCAAAAACTTGTCGAAGAAAATACCCGTGATGGTTTAACAGGTGCTTATAACAGACGCTTCCTAAATGAAAAACTTGAAGAAGTATTCATTCAAGCCAAGAAAAATCAAAGTCCACTAAGTGTTGTTATGTCAGACATAGATTTTTTCAAGCAAGTCAACGATACCTTCTCACATGCTATTGGCGATGAAGTTCTCAAAGCAATTGCACGTATCTTCATGGATAACACCAGAGAACAAGACACGGTTGCCCGATATGGTGGCGAAGAATTCGTTATTATTTTCAACCGAAGCGACAAAAATACAGCTATAGAAATTACTGAGAAACTTCGTTCCTTGGTCGAACACTACCCGTGGCAAGAGATACACCCCGACTTAAAGATTACAATTAGTATGGGTGTTAGCACGAGTTTCGAATTTGATGATTACGAATCCATGTTAAACAATGCCGATTTGCACATGTATTCGGCAAAACGTTCTGGCAAAAATCAGGTACGCTACGCTTAAAGCAGACCCTAAAGTTTCTGGTCTTTCAGTCCAGAGGTTTCACTGATATTGTAAATAAAAAATTGACCCCTTACTTTAATTAGCAAAGAGTCAACTTTAAAATCAGAGAAGTAGCAAGTAATAACAATTCACAATTGCTTTAAACGATTGTAAAATCCTAAATCACTTTGATCTTGTATTCTATAGAAACTTAGTTAGATGTTTAGCAAATCCAACTTGGTTTTATACCCATACTAAGCAATATAAGAACTGCTTAGATGCCTAAATCGTCAGCAACCCAAGCAAAATCCATACTAGCAAGCGTACTGCGAGTTGGAATGCCGTTAGTATCCCACCCTGCTTGTTCAAAGTACATATCTAAAGCAGATTCCAGTTCAGCTTCTTCAATTTTTATACCATCACTACGACCACCTTTAAGCTCATGCTTAAAGACTTTTTCTGGGAGGGTGTCGTCTGCTCTAGTTAGCCCTTCACGCACGTTGAAAGAGCGCATTAAGTTTACACGTCTGCGACCTATTTCCTGAATCTCAGCAACATCAATATCCCAGCCGGTAGTTGCAGCCATCAAATCAGCCATATCCTGTGGGGTGTATAGCTGCCAACCTGCACCGTAAACAAATTGACAAACCGATATGGTATCAGCTGAGCTATAGGTATATTGTGTCTTAAGTGCAAACTCTACTTTTTCAGCATTCATAACCTTATTGCCTTGTGGTTTGTCTAAACCTAGTGGCTCTAAATAGCGTTTGGCACCTTCATAGCCTTTAGGGCTATAGCTTGGATCATGCTCTGAAGATTGGTGATCTGCACCAAAAGAATTCACAGCATAAATCAGTCCCATGCTGCGTTTGACCTGTGGCATATGTGCTGGCATTTCTTGACCTTTAACAGTTATCAGGTATTCATGACCTTTGCCAAGTTTGTCAGCAGCCTTTGCAGACCCTAAAGCAAGCACGTCACCAAAGCCTTCCCTATTCAGAGTTAGCTTCAACATTTCAATCATTGCGTCTGCGTCGCCATACTTTAGCTCGATGCCACCAGTATCAGCAGTTGTTAGGAGACCATTTTCAAAACACTCTATTGCCCAGGCAATTGTTGCACCACAAGAAATAGTATCTACACCATATTCATTACACAGTTGATTGGCATAGGTTACAGCGTGTAAATCATCGATGCCACAGTAAGAACCAAAAGTTGCAATTGTTTCATACTCAGGACCACCGTACTCAGGCAATAATTTATTGCCTTTCCACTCCGAATCCACAACACGTTTACAGCGAACTATACAAGCGTAGCAAGTATCGCGCCCTTTTTTGTCTTGAGCATCTTCGTGGGCACCACGCAGAATTTCATCGTAGAGTCTTTCACCACTTATGTTTTGAGCAGCCTCCATCGTATCCATTGCGCCACTGTTGAAGTTATAGGTTGGTAAACCACCCGCACCATGTTGTGGCACGGTCACACCTGGGGTGCCGTAGCGACCAAAGCTATCCATACCCGTAGGTTCTAAATCTTTTGGACCACGTTTGGCAATTGCCATAACACCTTTGCTATCGGCAGGAACAACACGCTGACTACCACGGACTGCTATCGCACGAAGCTTTTTACTACCCATAACAGCACCAGCGCCAGTACGGCCCCAAGCACGGTTGCTCATACTCATTACACAGGCAAAGGTTGCCATTTTTTCACCAGAGATGCCAATTTGGGCAATCTCTAGTTTTTCATCATCAAGTTCTTTTTTAAGAATCGTATCTACTTCAAAAGTCGGCTTACCCCAAAGATGTGCTGCATCTTTAATTTCTGCTACACCATCTATAATAGATAAATATACTGGCGTGTCTGATGCACCACGAACAACCACTGCATCAAAACCCGCAAACTTTAATTCAGCAGGCCAAAAACCACCAGCTTGTGCGTCTGCAGCACCACCTGAAGATGGTGACTTACAGGTTACGGTTGAACGACTTTGTCCACTCACAGGCAGTCCTGTTGGTGCGCTTACTGCAAAGGTCAGTGTGTTATCTTTGTGCAAAGCATCTGTGCCCTTAGGTGTGAACTTCCATAAATAGTAGAGTCCTAAAAGACTCCCACCCATATAATGTCTATAGAAGCTTTCACTTGGTTTCTCAATCTCAGTCGTTTTATTCGTGAGATCAACGTGGAGAATTTGTCCTGTAAATCCGTGCATGGTCTACCTCCGTTTTAGGTTGTCTTAGTTTAGCATTTTTTGGGACTTCAATTACATCTATACAAGTAAAAAAGCCATCTGTAAACAGTTTCATACTGCAACAAATGGCTTTGATTACTTTTTGATACTTTAAATCTGCTTATTACTTTAAATAGGCGTTTTAACCAGCAGCTTTACTTTCTGTAGCTTTTTGCTTCGCTTTATCGGCCTTTTTATTGACCACTTCAGCCAATTTTTCAACTTCAGCAGTATCATCAGTTTCACTGATTTCTTCTTGCTGCATGTCTTGAATGGCATCTTCAAAGTAACCAATATTTCTGAAGCGGGTTTGTCTTTGCTGTAGAAGTTCTTCGGAGCCTAAGGTACTTAATGTATTCAGTTCTTGCTCGAGCACAAGCTCGAGCTTCCTAATCATCGCTTTCGGATCTCTGTGTGCGCCACCTGCAGGTTCATCAATAACACCATCAACCACACCAAATTCAAGCAAATCTTTAGCTGTGAGTTTAAGTGCTTCTGCAGCTTTCTCAGCCTCAGCAGAATCACGCCAAAGAATAGCAGCGCAAGATTCAGGGCTAATGACTGAGTAAATCGCATTTTCTAAAATCAAAACTCGATTAGCTACACCAATGGCAAGCGCGCCACCAGAACCACCTTCACCAATAACCACACTTAGTACAGGCACTTTTAAAGCACCCATACGGCGAATACTCTCAGCAATAACCCAAGCCTGACCTTGTTCTTCAGCCTTGATACCAGGATATGCACCAGATGTATCTATAAGCGTAATCACAGGCAAACTGAATTTGTCAGCTAAGTCAAACATACGCATAGCCTTACGGTACCCACTTGGGTGTGCCATACCAAAATTACGGTGAATATTCTCTTTAGTATCGCGCCCTTTTTGTTGGGCAATCATAACGACGGTACGACCTGCAAAGCGACCTATACCTGCGATAATAGCTGGATCATCACCCAAAGTTCTATCGCCATGCAATTCACTAAAGTTTGGCATCATGGACTGGATATAATCTAAGGCAGTCGGACGACCCGCAGCTCTGGCAACTTGTACACGCTGCCAACGCGTTATGTTTTGGAAGGTTTCCTGCTTTAGCTTAACCAAACGCTCTTCCAGCACTGTAACTTCTTGAGAAATATCAATATTTTGATCTTCAGCAAACTGACGCATATCATCAATTTTTGCTTGTAAATCATCAATAGGTTGTTCAAAGGGCAGGGGCATGAATTGGCTCCTTATTTCTTAATAAACGAACAAACTGAATCAAACGTGATTTTAATCGATCACGAGGGATAACATCATCGAGCATACCTTTTTCAAGCAAAAACTCTGCTTTTTGAAAGCCTTCTGGCAAGTCTTGCTTAATAGTCTGTTTGATTACTCGCTGGCCAGCAAAACCAATAAGCGCATCAGGTTCAGCCACAATAATATCACCAAGGGTTGAGAAGCTAGCAGTAACACCACCTGTGGTTGGGTCAGTCAAAACACTGATGAAGGGCAAACGGTGCTTCGCTAGGTTTTCCAGAGCCAAGATAGTTTTAGCCATTTGCATGAGTGACAAAGCACCTTCTTGCATACGTGCACCGCCAGAAGCAGTAACTGTTATAAAACTTCTATCCTCAGCAGCAGCTTGCTCAGCAGCTCTAGTAATCTCTTCACCGACAACTGAACCCATAGAGCCACCTGCAAATTGAAAATCCATAACTGCTAAAGCAACAGGTTCGCCGCCTAAGCTCGCAGCACCTGTAATAATTGCATCTGGTCGTTTTTGTTTTTCTTGTGAGCGTTTTAGTCGGGATGGGTAACTTTCGGTATCAACAAATGACAACGGATCTTGAGATTGAATCTCGCCAGACCACTGTACAAAAGTTCCTGCATCTGCTAAAAAGTTAACGCGATCCAAAGCAGGCATTCTATAGTGATGACCGCATTCAGGACAAAGATGATAATTTGCTATCAGGTCCTTACGGTAAATTTGTTTGCCACAACCATCACATTTGAGCCATAAGCCTGCTGGCCCACTGTCATCATCTGATTTGGTTGCACGTTTACGTCTAAACCATCGTTCTAAAGCCATACATTACCTCAGGATATTTCTAAAATATCAGTTTCAGTTAACGACTGATGCAAAGCTGCCTAACCCCAAAACCTAACAATTGTGTCAAAAACCTTAAGTATTAGTTTCAATATACCTATAAACTGTGTCAGCATTCATACGAAAAAATCACTAACTTAGCAGTTTAGATAGAGTCAAAGCATATATTTAAACCCTTTTAACCTAAAACACTTACTTATTGGCTACTACATCTCAATTGAAATCGGTATCTGCAACAAGCAGTCATTTATTCATTCTAACCGTAGGGGATTTAACTTAAAATCAGCCTAAAGTTGGAAATCCTAAACCCGCCATCTCCTTCTGATGTCTATAACTTGTGTCAAAGCAACGTAACACAAGTACTAAGTAACTGTAGTTTAACAATTGAATCCTTAGAAAACAGGGTATGATATAACCCCCTATGCCTAGCAAACAACAATTCGAACTACTCTCCAAAACACTACCTGACCTACACCAATTACAACTCAAAAGTGAAGTAGAAGGCTTTCAATGCGTCGTAGGTGCGTTGATTATACGTAAAATTATTGACAATGAAAATATGTCTCAAGACTGTCAAGACACTGTTTATGTACAAAAAAGGTCTACAACTCGCATATTATTTCCAAACTGTTGGGATATATTGGGTGGACATGTTGATGCTGGTGAGGGTCTGGCAGAAGCACTTGCTAGAGAAATCAAAGAAGAAAGTGGTTGGACTCTTACAAAAATTGTCAAGCATCTCAAAACTGTTGAATGGAAAAACAATGACGGTGTTGCAATGAGAGAATTCGTTTTCTTGATAACTGTGGCTGGTGATTTAGACAATCCAACATTAGAAAAAGACAAATTTAGTGAATTTCGCTGGCTATCTAAAGCTGACTTGGCCATTCTGAAAGAAAACAGACTAGAAAGCGAGCAACTGATATTTGAGCTGGCTTCTTTAGCTTTGGGCAACAGCCATCTATGAAAAAAGAAGCTACAAAGCAAAAAAACGATTTGGAACGCAATCCTTGGACCACAGTCTCTAGCAAGGTCGTTTACGACAACCCGTGGCTATCGTTTAGAGAAGATCAGGTTATCAACCCATCTGGTGGCACAGGCATTTATGGTGTTGCATCCCTTAAAACTATTGGTGTTTCTACAATTCCAATAGATGATGAGGGTAACATCTGGCTTGTCAAGCAATACCGCTATGCTTTGGGAAACTATACTTGGGAGATATGTTCTGGTGGCGCAAAAAAATCCAGACAGTCAAAAGATGCTAGTGAAGACTTATTAGAAGCAGCCAAGCGTGAATTATTGGAAGAAACTGGCATTAGCGCTTCAAAGTGGACTGACTTAGCAACAATCGATGTATCTAATTCAGTAACTGACGCCATTGGATTTATATATATAGCTCAAGGTCTAAGTATTCACGACGCTCAAAATGATGACAATGAAGATATAAAGGTTAAGAAAATGCCTTTTGGTGAGGCACTTGCGATGCTCGAGCGTAAGCAAATAACAGAAATCACCAGCATTGTAGGACTCCTTAAACTATCAATCCTAAGAAGCAACTTCGGTCTCTAATATGGCGAAACCCAAAAAAACTAATTGGCAACAGCTAAAACGAAAAACCATCTACCAAAATCCTTGGATAGCTTTATATGAAGATGACGTCCTCACCCCTAGCCAAGAACAAGGTATTTACTCAATCATCGACTTCAAAAACAAAGCAGCAGCAGCTATCCCTATTGATTCAGAAGGCTACACCTGGCTTGTTGGTCAATACCGCTATTCCCTTGAGAAATATTCGTGGGAAATACCCATGGGTGGTTCAAATAACCAGCATAACATACTTCTAGGCGCACAAAGAGAATTACGTGAAGAAACAGGTATCACAGCTAAAAGGTGGACAGAAATACTACACTTTGACACATTGGTATCTATAGGTAGAGAAGAAGGCGTTGTTTACGTTGCTCAGGAATTGAGCTTTGGTGAACTTGAAACAGAAGACTCCGAAGAACTTCAACTACGCCGTGTACATATAAATGAAGCCATCAACATGGCCTTAGAAGGTCAACTATCAGACTCGATAAGTTTGGCAGGGCTTTTAAAACTAGCAACTATGCGAGAACACTTTGGACTATAAGCTTGACTCTATTTTTCTTGACTATCTTTTTATAGTTGATATCAAGGATTAACACTATTCAAGCCAAAAATAAGTGTTACTTTAATTGTCACTCACGCAATCTCAATATTTATGTCATTTCTGAAGGTATACACTTAAAGCCTATGCAAGACTCCAATGTCATTGAGGCATCCAACACAATTACAACAAGTCACTCGAATGACTTTAATCAAATTGGTCATGAAGTTTTATCGTCCATCCTCAACAACATGGGTTATAGCTACGATTTTCCAAAATCAGACCTCTGTGTGGTTAAGCTTGACGAAAGTACCAATATGCTGATTATCTTCTATGGTCCTGATTCTGAAACAAAAGGGGAAGCAAATAGTCTAAAGTTTCGGTCTGCTTGGGGAAATTCAAAGGACCTGAGCGCCAAAGCAATCAATGCTTTTAATCGGAAGTTTCGATTTGTAAAAGCATACCTTGACCACGAAGGTGACCCTATTTTGGAAAACGACATCTTAGTCGAAGGCTCGAGCCCACTGTACATCCAAAACGCAATCCGTAAGTTCATGGAACTCGTCACAACATTCGAAACCTTTATGACCTTAGCTGAAGATTTCGATGTAAACACTCATACATAAAGTCGCACAAATAAAAAACCTACTTGATTTTCACAAGTAGGTTATATTTTTGTATTTATATGACCTTTTTAGTGCTCTTCACCAAATACTTCTGGTGATTCATCTGCAAGAATCTTAGCAAGAAAAACCATAGCAGCTGAAAGCACAGTTAAAGCAATCATTACTAGAATACTATAGGTCATAATTTTAACAAAGATATCCACAGTAAATCTCCTAAATAGTACTAAAAGTAGTTCCGTATTACGCTCATTGTAGGCGTCAGCTTATAACAGCACCAAGCAACAAAAGTCCTCTAATAGAGTTAGAATTCTCTTTTAAGAACAGTTTTAACAGCAGTACCCGTATAACTGACCATTACTCGGTCATACCCTTCACCTAAACTATCAAATGAGCAACTAACTCCGACCACGGCATTTGCACCAGTTTTTTCGGCTGCTACTATCATTTCTTGCAAAGCCATATCCTTTGCCTCATGCAAGGACAATGCCCAATAAACGTTTTTAGCCTCAGCATTGCCTCGGCTACCTTCAAACTTTTTGCTAAAGGTAGGGCCGTTAAAACCAATTTCACCTGTAACGATACCTAGATAAGCCTTAATCTCTGCTGTCTCTATTGTTGAAGTTGTTGTTACTAACACATTAGCCTCCAAAAACTCATCAGCGTTAAAGGTTTAACGCTCTTATACAAATAGTTTAAAGAGAATAGAGTGCGCCATACTTCCCTCTTAAGTAGGACATATAAGGATCAATGTTCAAATCTTGACCTGAAGCTTGCTTGGTGACTTCACTAGCAGTCAGTGTGCGACCATGTTGATAGATATTGTCTTTCAGCCATGTATGCAGCGTTTGAAATTCACCTTTTGTAATGTCTGTCGGGATGCTTGGATTTGCGGCAACTGCTGCATCATAAAACTGGGCACTAAGAATATTTCCTAGCGTATACCCTTGAAATGCACCACCGATAGTGCCTGCATACCAGTGAACATCTTGCAAGACACCATCCACATCGCTTGGTGCTCGTACGCCTAAATCGCTTTCATAGCGACTATGCCAAACTTCTGGTAGATCTTTAATCTCTAGCGAACCTTCTAGTAATTGGCACTCGAGCTCAAAGCGCAAAATCACATGCAAGTTATAGGTAAGTTCATCAGCATCTACCCGAATTAGACCAGGCTGCACTTTGTTGATAGCTTTATAAAATGTATCTAGCTCAACCTTGCCAAATTCTTCTGGAAAGCTTTCTTGCAAAATAGGATAGTAGTGCTGCCAACATCCGTGGCTACGCCCGACAATATTTTCCCAAAGGCGAGATTGGCTTTCATGCACCCCTGATGAAGTACCATCTGCTAACGGTGTTCCTTCAAGACTTTGACTTACGCCCTGCTCATACATGCCATGCCCAGTTTCATGCAAGATGCTAAACAGGCAATCACCAAAATCATTATCATTTATACGTGAGGTGATACGAACATCATTGACTGAGAAGGTTGTACAAAATGGATGATAAGTTAAATCTAAACGCCCACGCTCAAAGTCATAGCCAAAGTCTTTTGCAACACGTGAACCAAAAGCAAGTTGCTTATCGTGAGGGAAGAATTTTAGGATACAACTGTCATCAATCTGCTCTTGTTCAGCAACAGCTTTCACTAGTGGCACAAGCTCTTTGCGCAAAGCTGCAAATACTGGACGAACTTCAGCAACTGTCATACCTTCATCACTAGCATCTATCAATGGGTCAGCTATATGACCCTGACTGTCGTAGCCTAGGTACTCGGCATATTGACGGCTCATATCTAGATTCTTTTCTAAGATAGGTTGCATGGTGGCGAAGTCATTCGCAGCTCGAGCCTCTGTCCAAGCCTGATAGGAAGCCGCCACATGTGAGGAAAACTCTGCCAAAAAACTAGCAGGTACCTTCAATGCTTTATCAAAATCCTTTTGCAAAACAGACACCAGCACGGCATCCTCTGCAGACAAACCCTGTTCAGCTGCTAAGTCAGTTAATAACTCACCCACACGGTCATCTGTAAATTGTTCATGGGCTAATTTACTAAGGGTAGCCATCTGTCTACCCCGTGCTACTGCACCACCAGCTGGCATGTATGTTGATTGATCCCAATTTAAAACTGCATTTGCCATTCGCAAATCAGTAACAGCAGAAACTCTTGTCTTAAGTTCTTGTAACTTTTCAGTCATGCCTCATTCTAGCTGAGAATCTAAAGATATACCACCACTTAGTATCTAAAGTGAACGGACCCAGTGATAAGCCAAGAGGTATCGACAAAGAAATCTCGTCTGGCAAGCCATTAGATAACTAAGCATTCATCATCCCTGTTCATTCTATCGATATGAAGTCTTATGACTTAGATTTACATTGATTGTGAAAATCTATTTCGAAGCAAGCGTCGAAGAATGCCTCATCCAGCAACTTCATTAGTGAACAGACCTCGCCGCAAGCCGAAGGGATATCAACAAAGCAATCTCGTTTGGCAAGCCCTACGTCGATTCTTTTTATTTCGAGGCAAACATCGGGGAAATCCTCATCCCTGTTAACAGGTTTAAACCTTTGCCTCGATAACCTAATCTAAATATCAGAATTTTGATAAGTCAGGAAAAAGTAGCTTGAATACCACAAATACTTACGTTGCTAAAGCCACAATCTCTTTGTAGCGATAACAGCTCTTAAGATGGTCATTCACCATCCCAGTTGCCTGCATATAGGCATAACAAATCGTTGGTCCTACAAAGCTAAAGCCTAGCTTTTTAAGCGCCTTACTCATAGCTTGTGATTCAGTAGTTTCAGCAGGAACTTGTTCTGATGCTGTCCAACTATTCTGAATAGGCTTGTGTTTTACAAATTGCCAAATATAGTTATCAAAACTACCATACTCTTCTTGAAGCTTCAAAAAAGCCTTAGCATTTTTAACCGCTGCATTTACCTTTAGCTTATTGCGAATAATACCCGTATCTGCCAATAAAGTATCGATTTTCTTTTGATTATATCCTGCAATTTTAACAGCGTCAAAGTTATCAAAAGCCTGTCGGTAACCTTCACGTCTTTTCAAAATTGTTATCCAACTCAAGCCCGCTTGAGCCCCTTCAAGGATAAGCATCTCAAACAACTTATTATCATCATGAACGGGCAAACCCCATTCTTTGTCATGATAGTCCATATATAACGGATCATCACCACACCACGTACAACGTTCTACTTCTTTAGCCATAAATCATAGTTTAACAACTTTCTACAACAAGACGATGAACAGACCCCACAGCAAACCAAAAGGGTATCAACGAGGAGATCTCGTTTGGCAAGCCAATTATCAATTCTTTTTGTTTCGAAGCAATACTTCTCGCTAACGCCCGACTTTCTTCGTTTCACTTGAAAGCACAGTATTCAAAGGCGTTAGTAACATCGCCTCAAGGGGGTGGGACAGTTAAACCCGAAAAGACTAAAGCAGACCCTGAAGGAATACTCAGGCACCTTTAGGTAGTCTCGGGGCTAGTCGGGCAAACTGTGTTTACTGCTGTGATTAATACTGTTTGTATGACTTTGTTTTTGATTAGGAAACCTTAGAAAGATAATCAATTCGTCTCACTAAGTCTCATCACAAAATCACGCAATACTTAAACATACGCTATACCCTTTTGGAAGAACTATGATGCACTCTTGGCAAACCTTACTATTACTCATAGCTGCACCACTCTTGATACTCTCAATCTTGAGTTTCTTAGGGCAGTTGATACGTTTATTGCCTTATGTATTTTTGATTGTCTTTGGATTTGGTGGTATTGCTCTAATCCTAGATAGCAGTAGCAGAGGTGGATTCTTAGGCACTATCGAATTAATACTTGGTGGCCTATTAACTATAATTTCCGTAATCAATCTTTACTTGATAATAAGCAGTCATAGGCATGACCTCGCAGTTCTACAAAGTAGGCAACCTCGCAGACCCATTCGGAATATTGTTCTAGAAACTATAGAAAAACCTAAGTTTGGTAATCCAAACAATACGAAGTCACAATCTAAGCATACAAGTAAAAAGACACTTAGCAAGTCTTCTCAGCTAGCATCGCTATCGCCCAAACCATCTAAGCGTAGTGCACAATTCTAATTGAATTATTTACCTCTGACAAAACACTTTTCAGATTCAAGAAATACTGCTTAAAGAAATACTACGTTCTGCTTGTTTCAAACTAACTGTGCGTAGTATTTCCTCTGACTCAGAATAGTTAACATCTATGTTTAAAATCCAAGCATCTGGATAGAACTCGCTAAGCCCTTCGCCCCACTCAACAATCACAAGTCTAGCCCGATCTAGATAATCGTCTAAACCTAATTCTAAAAGTCGCTCTGGACTATCTAACCTATAGGCATCTATATGAACCAATAGACCGTCTTCTGTGGGATATTCATGAATCAAAGTATACGTTGGACTACTCACGGTTGCGCTCGAGCCCAAACACTCAGCAATAGCTTGCGTTAGTGTTGTTTTACCTGCACCAAGTTTAGCGATCATGACCAACAGTGAATGGTCAGGTATCTGTTTAACCAACAAGGCAGCAAGATCTTTAGTATCGGCAAGCGAACTCAACTCCATAAGTAAAGGATACCTTATAAAGGCTGAGGATTGCCTGTTAATTTTGTTGATATTGATTAGTTCAAGGCTGCTTCGTGAATCATTCTTCCAAGCGTTGGAATATCACGGCGCAATCGGTTACTGACAGGCAGCAATGACGGCGTGTTGTCTAGGAGGAGAACCATGCTCGAGCCACCCCGTAACCTCACACCTAAAAAAACCCTGTTGCTAGTTTCCACACTTGCCAAGTGATAGCGACCCATCCCCAATTTTCGACCAAGGTTCTTAGCAACATTATTTAAAATAGTAAAGCTCTGTAAACTTGCCTCTGGGTCCAACCAGCTCTTAGCAGCCAACAATTCACCCTCACGTGAATAAATCATGGCATCACGTACACTGCCGTCTTGCAAATAATCATCCAACCATCTATCCAAAGATGGATAATTACTTCTAACTTCAGTAAGGCGAACTTCACCATGTTCATAGAGGTCCAGCTCAGCTCGGACATCATCTGCCATGTCACCACTGACATCCTCAAAAGTACTTTCACTATCTCTTTCAGAGGTCATGAATACTTCAAAAACATCGTTTTCGACTTTAAGACCAGAACGCTCAGAATTAACTGGACTAGCTGGACTAACAGAACTGACATTCTGAGCTTGCATAGCCTCTGCCTCTACGGCTCTAACGTCATGCCCATAATCACTTTCTAAAACCTCGCTAAGAGAACTATCAAATGGATTCTCTGAATCCTCAAAATCATCCCCATCGATAAAGTCAGCTTCATCAACAAACTCTTCGTTTGATAAGTTTGACAAGTTTGATAAGTTTGAAGATTCGCTCATACGATCAGTAATTTTTCCTGTCGCCTCTTCCATGGCAGACATGTCACCAAACATATCATCTAGAGGATTGACCTTTGCCAATTCCTGAGCTAAAGATTGTGCCATTTGTTGTTCTTTTCGCAATTGACGCAATTGTATTTTTGCAGTTTCCAAACTCTCTTCAAGCCTTCGTCTGGCACGAATAGAAACCTTTGGAAATATATCTCTTTGCTCATCTAAATGGCTCAATAAGGTAATCAGCTTGAAGCTTGAAGATGTATTCATAAAAGCAATTTTGGATGCTTTATCAATAAGTCTATCTAATCGTGCTTCAAACTTGACAATCCAATCATCATGTTGGGAACGCGCCTTTTCTAGCAGTTCCCAAGCTTGTGGAAACTCTTTACTAATTTGCCCTGCTTCAATTTGCTCCCTGATACGATCAAGTTGACCATGAAGTGTGTCTAAGTCTGCCTCGTTATCACTTAGCAATTGATCACTTTCAGCTTCTAACTGGTGTAATTCCGAAAGCTGTTTGCTAAGTGCCCTATCGCAAGCTAAGCGCACTTGATGATGAATATCTACAGCGGATGAAAAATGATTCTTATTTAAATCCTGATTTGCTAAATCTAACTGCTGCTTAAGACCCTCGTCTTCAAGCAGTGAAACTTGTTGATTCAAATAGTCATGATCATTTTCAAGATGTGCTTTTAAATCATCTCGCAAATCTTGAATACTAACCGCATATTTTTCAAAATTTTCTGGGTTAATATCTTCATGATTCATACGCTCCGATAAACCTTGAAAACTACGTAAGGTATCGTGAAATTTTTGTCTAAGACTATCTACTCGAGGCATTGCACGCAGCTCAGCAATCCACTCTTGTAATTGATCACGCTGCATGCTGCGTTCGTCGTGTGACTGCATGAGCGCACTAGCTTCAAAAGTAGCTGCAAAACGGTGACCTTCAGAAATCATTTCAAGATCATAGCGATTATCTCTAGAAGCCCGTTTTAAGTCTGCAATTTGTGCTGCAAAAGCACGTCTAATATCGTCTTCTACAAAACGCTGATAGCTATTAAAGGTATTGACAAATTCTTCGAGCGCTTCTTCTTGCTGCTCGAGCTTACCCTTACCCCTACCTGTACGTTTTTTCTTTTTCTGTTCAACTTGTTTTTGTGGCGCTTGGGTGAAAGCCTGCGTCTGCTGCATCAACATACGGTGGTGATCACGAATTTCTTTAACATCTGCTTTGTTAGGCAAAGCAGCATCTAAAATCTGGGTAGTTACTTTAAGCGCACGTGTAAGGGCTTGGGTTTCTAAGCCTTTTTGCAAGCTTTCTATAGACTGATCAATTTCTGTAAGTTCAGCTTTAAGCTGATTACGCAATTCATTTTTTGCAACTTTTAAGTAATCTTGAAAGGTAGCAAGATCACTAGCGATTGAAGTCTCTTCTTTTAAATTTTTACGAAGTGCTCTAAGTTGTTTAGATAAGTCTCTACGGTAGTCAAATACATTTGCGTAGCGTTGTGCCAACTTTTCTAAGTAGCGGGACTGTTCTGCTAGCTCGAGCTCCTCAAAGCTAACAACCTCTTTTTCAACGTTTTTAGAACGTCTCGCCCACTTCAAAATACCACGTTTTGAATTCTCTTTATTCTCTAGAACAATCTCAACAGGTACACCTTTAGCAACAGCCTCTAAACGAAGCTCTTTAACAAGTTCATCACCACGATCTTGTTCTGCTTCTGCAATTCGACCTGCTTCTTGAGACTCTTTTAGTGTTTCACAAATTCGTTTAAGACGCTTATATTTAGCATCATCTAATTTTTTAAATGCGGCTAAGCCACGTTCTAAGTAAACAATACTTTCTGATTGTATAAGCAATGCGTCTTGGTAACGTTCACTCAAGAGCTTCTTTTGCTTTTTTGCGTCTTCAAAAAGAAGTTGAGCATCACCGCCTTTAGCAAGTTCTGCTGAGATCAACTGGAGCTGTGCCCGCAATTTATGCATTTCGGACCACTCAACATAAAGTTTAAAAGGTTCTATCCAAGCATTATATTCAACTAGTCGGCCTGACTGTTGTTGTACGCTTTTTTGATTTTCAGATAGTTGTTGACTTTTTACGCTTGACATAGCTTTTAGATGTATGACTATAGACCATTCGTGTTAAACCGAGTTAAGAGTAACTTTTTCGCCTATAATTTACCTATCTATAAGCACAAGTATTAATCCCATTAAACTTGTAAAACAGCAACAATAGTTCTATACCTTGTTCATCTCTCCCAATAAACCTATTTTAATCTTCAAAACCACTTACTTGTAACAAGTAATTACCGTAAAACATTAAGCTTATAATAGTTAGCTATTCAATCTTCATTTAAAGCACTAAATCGACTTGCAAGCACTAAATTATAGTCAGAAATATCACAATAAATACTTCATGATTAAATGAGTTCCAATCTAGATTTCAATCAGAACCCATTTGAAACCCCATTTAAAAACTTAGAATTCTTCTTCCCATTCAATCACTGTTTCATTACCCATATCCATCACGGTACCAACAGGTCCTTCTTCAAGGGTAAAACGTTCAGTAAGGGCTGATGGATTGGTTTGAAATCCTGCATCTGTATGCATACCCATACTTGCCTCATCGCTCAAATCAGCATCTTCTTCGGTAGCAGCTTGCCCAAGCAAACCAAATTGTTTGCATATACCCCAAAGCCCAAAACAGAGTGCTGCAATAGCAATCAAGCTGGTAACGGCCCAAATTATTTGACCAAGTGCGCCTCCACTAACCGTAAACGGTGTTAGTAGTCCTAAAGCAGATATACCCGTTACCGATGCTAAAGCTGCGCCAAGAGATGCAATACCCTCTAACATGATTGGTAAGAGAAGTAAGAACACTGCTAAACGAACCCAGTGCCAAGATGAGCTACCACTACCAAAAGCCAATTGTAATAAATATAAAGGAATGATACTTGCGATAGCTAAAAGCAACATGACAATCGCTTTTGGGATACCGTTCCACATGCCTGCTAAAAAGCTCTGTTCCGCTACAGGTGCTTTTGCTTGAACAGCACTGCGTGAATTATTGCTAGCACTGGTACTCGGTCTAGATTGACTCGGTCTAGATTGGTTTAACGATAGCCCTGTTGAACCTTGTTGACCATTTGCTTGATTGCGTCCCAAGCTAAGGTTTGCATTAGTTCCATTACCAGCAATCGATGGTGCTCCTAATGTTACAGCTTGCGCTGCACCATTAGATAAAGCTTGAGTACCTTGCTCTATACCCTGCTGCATACCTTGTTCAACCCCACGTGCTAATCCAGTACCAGCTCCTAAAGCAGTTTCAGCTGCTTGCCCTGCAGCACCCAAAGTTGCTTCAGAACCATTCGCATTCAAACCCGGTAAGCTTGTGATAGCTTGTGCTCCAGATTGGATAGCAGTTCCTTGCTGTGCCAGTTCTTCTGCAACAGCACTTTGTAATGAGCCAGCCTGGGCGCCTGCTTGACTTATAGCTGATTGACCTAATCCTGAATTTGCATTCAGACTGTTCTGGTTAACAGCTTGGGATTCTAAAGAATTTTGTGCCTGACCTGCTTGACCTGTTTGACCTGTTTGACCTGTTTGACCTAGTAAATCAGCATTGAATTTTTCCAATACAGATTCATTAAATTGAATATAGCTTGCAATATCTTGTTGGACAACAGCTACGTTATCTGCTGCTTGAGGTTTCTTGGCAACTACATCTTGAATAGCCGTTAGCAAACCTTGTGAAACAGGCTGTGGCATACTTAGTGAGTCTTGAACTGTAATAAAACCACTGTAAGCATTTGCCAAAGAAACATAGGCACTTTCATGATTTTCTTGTGTAAGTGCGGCGGCGGCTGAATCTAAATGTGCATTGATCGATTGGCCTGCTGCTATTTCTAAAGCAGCTTGTAAGGCACCAGCATCAACAGCTTGACTCAAACGAATTTTATCGCCCTCAAGTACACTTAAATCTTCAACAATACGTTTTATATAAGCTTGAGCAATTGGTAAATTGCCATCTTGTGCTTCACGAGATGCTGTTTCATAAAGAAAGCGTTGTAAACCGCCCATGATTAGGCCTGTTTGAATTTCAAAGTCAGCACTGCTCTGGTTCGTGATCGCGGTGTCAGCTCGAGCAAAGGTATTGTCCAAACCTTGAATCAAACCACCACTACTGCCCTGACGAATTAAATCGAAAGTTTCCTTTGCCAGTGCAAGACGTTCACGACTACGCTCTGGACGTGCAGTGAACTCAAACATACTCTCATCTAAGATGTCTACAATAGTACTATAGCGCTCGAGCCTTTGGTCTGAAACTCCTTCAGAAGCTATACCAGAATTCCCTAACCCTAATTGACCTAGTTGACCTTGCTGACCTAACCCCTGAGCTAGACCCATAGAAATAGTAGCTAAACCTATAAGTACAATTAGTGTTAAAGCTTGTGATTTTACAAAACGATCTACCATCATAACTTTCGCTACCCCATTAGACTTACTTTCTTTTTTCTGCAAAAACCTTCTTAATGTCATACCTTTCCCTGCCCTCGGATTCGTGTTAATTCTTGTCGTTACGTCTATCATTACGTTGTTACTTCCAACATTATCTCTATCATGGAAAGTACAGCCTGAATCTTCTCTTACTGTCCTCAGTGCAACCCTAAGGTCTCCACCCTTTTTCTCATCAAAAAAGTGCGTCACACCTCGTCTGAGACTGTCTTTCCATGCTGCCTTCATGCCATCTCCTTAAAATCTTCATCAGTTATTTCATGTCTTAAGTTGGTAGCTAAATCACTCTCTTCTTCTGCTAAACCAACCCTAGAGGCATAGCTATACATCAAGCCAACACTTAAGTCATTTGTGCCATAAATCAGCACAATTGTATCGACATAATCAAGTAAATATAGTAAGCCTGACTTATGCTGTATCAAAATTGATTTACATTTTGAAAACATTTCTGTCTTGTCTGGATACTGTTCTGCAAAGTGTGGCAAACTAAGTCTGCTCATGCTTTCAAGCACAGACTTTTTGACGACTTCAATGTCTAAACCCTTGCCCTTAGAATTTAGTACTTCACCCTGACGACTTAGCGTAGCTATTAGACGTACTTCCTCTAATTCTGCATACTGATCAACAAGTTTTTCAATATCTTCTGGCTTAATTTGAATGGCACTTTGTAAATGTGCCGCAGTATTCACTACATTTGCTGTATCACGTTCAGCAGCAGCTTTAGCTTCTACGGCAAGGCGCTCGAGCATAAGTTCTTCTTGCTCTGCTTCCTCTTCTTCTCTAAGCATTTCAAGAAGTTTTACAATAGTTGGATTTGGAAAAGATTCTTCTTCTACTAAAAAGCTATAGCGTCTAAAGCCTGCTTTTTTAATTTCCTCGTCGTTTAGTAAAGCAACTTCAGAAATCCAATAACGCACAACCGCGCGAGTTCCATTATCTAGCACTACATGCGGATCAGTACCATACAAAGGCATCTGTATACTAAAAGCATCATCTCGTGGATCTCTAAAATACGCTCTAGGAACACCTATTGCATTTACATTAATGGTTGTTAGACCAGGAATCCTACCCCGAACTGGCGTAGGTTTATTAGAAGCTTTCCTTGTTTTAGACCCTGTAGAACCTTGAGAAGCACTAGTTTTAGGTTGGCTTTGAGCTTGCCCTGGAGAGACCACTTGATTGGCACTGACACGTCTAACACTCAAAGGTTGATCGTCTACCTTTTGCAACTCTCCAAGCAGTTTTTTTAATTGTCGCTTTAAGCCCTCTTTTGGAACCATGGTTTGAAACTCTCGATATATAGGGCCACGTATGAGTTCCATCATATGATTGGCATCGACAGTCTCTTGGGTTAATCCACTAGCACTCATCACGGACTCAAGGGTATTGTCTGCAACATTTGCAGATACAATATCTATGAGACTACTTCTCGTATGGTGATAAATATCGTTTGCTGTTCCCATAAACTCTTCAGTACTTACTTTCAAATCTTTTCTTAAATCTTCTACTATTTTGCTAGTTCGCTAGTGCAACTAGATTTGCACTTCGTTAGGTCTAAATTTTTTATAAGGTTTTAGAAACACTACTCTTTCCTTCAACCCAATGTTCTTTTATAACTTCTCCGCTATCTTCTGAGGCATCTTCTGTAATACGCTCGAGCTTCCAAACGGGTAGTCGCTCTTTAATCAGCTCAATCGATTCGGCACAGGCTTTGAGTGCATCAGGTCTATGAGGCGAAGAAATCACAATGGCAACTGAAGCTTCTTGAGGTTTTAGCAACCCTAATCTGTGGGCTATAACAACCACACCCAAATCAAACTGACTCCTTAAAATCTCTGCAATCACACCCATTTGCTTGAGCATCATAGCTTCGTAACCCTGATAGTCAATTGACGCAACAATCTGCCCCTTATTCGGTGAGCGCACCGTTCCTACAAAACTTGCTTGCGCCCCATATGCATCTGCTGCGCACAACGCAAAGTAGTCTTGCAAGTTCAACACTTCTTCTGTAACAAAAAAGTGATTAGTGTCAAGCTCAGCAGAACCACCTGAAACTGCAGGGAAAAACGCTAGCGTGTCACCTTGTTGCAATGTAGTATCAGGATCAACATAAACTTCGTTGACTGCACACAAAGCACCTTCTAGGCTACAGTTATAGGTTTGTTCTAACTCCAAAGCAACCTCACGCACACGCTTACCTTCTGCCACGTCTAGGCTCAAAGATTTCTGACCAATTTTTTCTCTAAATGCTGCAAAAAGCAACACTTCTATATGCATTAACATCATGCTCTTATCATAGCCTAAGCTATTGACTTCTCAAGAACAATGCGTTTTTAATGGCTAAGCATTTAGCAAGCGTTAAGAAAGGCATTATATCAACATAATTTTACTCTTTTTAAGGGTAATATCTTTTGATAAAAATCTAAATGATCTCAAAAAGGTATAGCTTTTGTTGCTCAAATAGATGTAGCTTAAGTTATCCTTTGCTATGAATCACTTAAATTCTATGTATCACTTAAATTCTGTGGATCACTTAAATTCTTTAGTACTCGAACTGGATAAACTTAAATCTGTTTATAGAAAATCTTATGTCACAAATGAAACACGGCACGAAAATTCAGCTGAACATAGCTGGCAACTTGCAGTCATACTTTTGGCAATGAAAGACCATCTTCCGTCACCCTTTGATTTTGATAGGGCTATGAAACTAGCACTTTTTCATGACATATGCGAAATAGGTGCAGGAGATGTTTGTACTTACTTTGCAGACAAAAACAGTCAACAGGCAGAAAAGCAGTATTTGATTACACTGCAAGAATCATATCCACAATTTGGTTCAGATGTCCTCTCTTGTTGGGAAGAATACGAAGCGCAAAACACACCTGAAAGTAAATGGGTCAGGCTACTTGATAAGCTTCTCCCCTTCTTTTTAAATTTAGCAACAGAAGGAAAAACTTGGCACGATCAAGGCATAACAAAATCGATGGTAATCGCACACCATAGTTTTATTGCTGAGATTGACAGTAGTATTTTTGCTTGGATGAAAAGTAATATTGATATAGCTGTAAAAAAGGGATGGTTGGCAGATACCTAGCTGAAGTATCAGTTAGAAATACCAGTTAGAAGTATCAGTTAAAGGTTATCTTTTCTGAGACAATACTGCCTACACCTTGCGCTAGCGTTAGTACGTCTGGGTAGCGCATTCGCATTGGTCCTAAGAAGACTAGGTTAGCTTGGCTCGAGCGCAATGCAATCGATGTCGTAACAAAAGCGAGGGTATCCTCATGCTTAATACTTACAAAGTCACTTTCTAAATAATTGTCATCAACTGAAGCTGCATAAGTATCTACTTGTGGATCATGATCAGTTTGCTCAGCCTGCTCCATATGCCCAACAACTAGGCGCATAAAATCAGGATCAGACCCTTCAGGTTCTGCAAGCAAATTACCTAAGCCCTGCGAAAATTGCTTTGGCGGATTTAACCGCGGCCAAGCCTGCGCTAAAGCGTCAAAGGTTGCTGACTCATCACCTTCGGTATTATTTGCATGGTATTCAAGCATTTGAGGTAAATCCGAAAGTGGGCGAGTTAAGCCACTTAAAATCCGTTCAGCAGATTGCAACGCTTCATTTTGTGGTGTTGGATCAATCTTCAAAGTAACTTGGCGAACTAAGCCTGTTTCTAAAACTACAACTGCTAGAACGCGCGAATCTGTTAAGAGTGATAAGTGGATACTCAAAGCACGTAAAGAGTTATCCGCAGGGAGTTCTAACAAAACTCCATAGCCCGATACTTGAGCACTCAGCGTCACCAACTGTTGATAAAATAATTCACCACGTATACCATCGAGCGATTGCCTAAACATACTCTGTTGCTTTAGAGGCATACGTTGTGGCGGAATAAACTTTTTGGCGTAATGTCTATAAGCCAAAGAAGTCGGAACACGTCCAGATGAGGTATGCAACTGTGTAAGGTAGCCGTTGTCTTCTAAAGAAGCTAATTCATTTCGGACAGTCGCACTACTAACCTGTATCGCAGAAGCAATATGCGAAGATGCCACAGGCTTAGCCTTCTTAATATAGTGGGTTGTCACTAAGTTTAAGATGTGCTCACTGCGAGAATTTAAACCGCTATTTGATGCGTCACTGAACTGTGTAGGTTGCATTACCATAACATTATAACACGATTGCTTACGAACTTATGAGACTTCAAACCACAAAGTCTCAATACGTCCCTTATCTTTATAAACCAAAATTAGACCAAAGCAACAATTAAGTCGAACTCTTTCTTTTCAACAGGCATGACACTTAAACGGTTGCCACGTTGAATCAAACGCATGTCAGCCAGTGCTTCAATCTCCTTTAACTCCGTTAAAGAAATCAATCTATCTAATTTTTTGACAGCCTTTACATCTACTGCAAGCCAGCGTGGATTATCTTTTGAGGACTTTGGATCAAAGTAATTGCTCTTTTCATCAAACTGAAAAGGATCGGGGTAGGCTTCTTTGACAACTTCCGCAATGCCAATCACACCTGGTGGCTTAGCATTTGAGTGGTAAATCAGTACCTGATCACCGTTCTTCATACCATCTCGCATAAAGTTACGGGCTTGGTAGTTACGAATACCTTCCCATACTGTTGTTTGGTTCTTGTCAGCAAGCATGTCATCCATGCTATATACATCGGGTTCTGTTTTCATCAACCAATAATTCATGTGTCAGTCTAACGTGTATGTGTGAGGTGATTCAAATGCGTGATTGAAACCTGACAATATACTCAATAGCCTTTTGCAAAATCAATTTGAAACTGCAAAGGATCTTTGTTCACGAAACGATTATAGTTATCAACAAATATCTGAGCTACATCTTCAGGAAAGCTAGGTGCCGATATATGAGGTGTAACAATAATATTTTCTGCTGTCCAAAAAGGATGGCTTACGGGCAA
>CALHRJ010000296.1 GCA_938038395.1 uncultured Deinococcales bacterium
TAGCGCAACTAGACCAAACGCTTGCCTTTACTTACCTAGGTGTTATGTTTGCCAATGGCGATGGTGTACCACAAGATTATGTCAGGTCGTATCAGTTTTATCAAAAAGCTGCTAGTAAAGGCGATATAAACGCGCTTAACAATGTGGCTTCACTACTTGAAGATGGCTTAGGCGTACAGAAAGATGTACAACGTGCAGCGCAACTCTATGGTGTTGCAGCACAACTTGGTCACCAAGGTGCTTTAAGCAGTTTGCAAAGACTTGGTTTAGGCACAAATGTACCTAACGCAAGCAACAACACAAACCGCAACGCAACCATTGCACCAAATTTTCAGCCAGACCCGATTTCAATTGAGTATGTAGCTGGTGGTAATGTTGACGCAGCAAGAGCATTTGGTACAAGCTGTGCTGGTGCTATCCCAAGTACACCCAACCACGTGATTACGGTCACCAAAGACTTCGAATACGTTCGCTTTGTCGTTCAAAGTGAAGCTGACACAACACTGGTTTTCCAAGATGCTAAAGACAACAGTACAGCCTGTGTAGATGATGCAGAAGGTTATGGACAAAATCCAGCCATTGCATTTAACTCACTACCAGCAGGCACATACAACGTATACGTTGGTAACTACACTGCTCAGCAACAATCTCCTTATACCTTTTTCATTACAGAATATCCTGAGCAATAAGCTCCAAACTTTAAAAGTTCAGCAATGCAAAAGCTATTTTAGGCAGACCAATATGGTCTGCCTTTTCTTTTGCAAGACACCAATTATCTTTCCCACAAAAACTTGTACAAATCCTATTAATTACTTTGATGCGATGACTAAAAACAACGTGTCATTCTGAGCAATGCGAAGAATCTCGAAAGAAGCCTTGTACAAATTAATTTTTCATGGATAATTCTTCGAGCCCCTTCACTTCGTTCAGGGTGACATTTCAGTAGCTAAAAAGTACCAACCTGAAAGCCGCTTAAAACTCAACAACACGCTTAATAATTCAATGAGCTAATCAATTTCCACGATTACCCTAAAAATCTAGAAATCAAGCGCAAACGTTACTTCGTAGAATAAGGAAAATTGGTATAAACTAAAGCTATGAACGAAGACCACAAAAGCAATATCAGCATTGTTGAAGCCATTAACATACTCAAAGAACATGCGCTAGAAGTCACAACTGAATACCTGCCATTAACCAAGTGCTACAACAAAATTCTCAGCGAAGATTTAGCTAGTAAAGTTGACCACCCAAGCTGTAATAATTCTGCGCTGGATGGCTATGCCTGCAAAGAAGCTGACACCTTAGATGCAAGTCAAGACAATCCAATAGAAATGAAGCTTATTGGTGACGTACCTGCTGGTAGTACCTTTGAAGGTACTGTTGCTAAAGGTGAGGCAGTTAGTATCTACACAGGTGCACCTGTACCACATAGTGCTGATGCAATCATCGCAATAGAAGACACTGAGAAAACTGAATCAGGCACTGTCCTCTTTAAACGCCCAGCACGCTCTGCCGACATTCGCTACCGCGCTCAAGACATCAAAGCAGGAGAGGTTTACATCAAAGCAGGAACGTTGCTGGATCCAGCTGCAATTGGTGTTGCAGCGTCGATGGGTTACGACAAACTGCCAGTCGCTAAAGCACCTCGCATCGGCATCTTAGCCACAGGCGACGAAGTCATAGAACCCGGTCAACCTATCCGAGATGGTCAGGTCTATAATTCAAACACTTACTCTGTTACTGGACTTATTAAAGAAGCAGGTGCAATTCCTGTCATCCTACCTAGAGCAATTGATGACCCCGATGTATTGCGTCAGACCATTCGTGAACACGGAGGCATCGACCTCTTAATTACATCTGGTGGCGTATCCATGGGGAACTATGATTTTGTACGTGATTTACTCTTCAACGAAGGCACCGTCCACTTTTGGAAAGTTGCAATTCGACCTGGTGGACCAGCCATATTTGGCGAATGGGAAGGTATAAAACTCTTTGGACTTCCTGGTAATCCTGTGTCGAGCATGGTGGTATTTATGTTGGTTGCCAGAGCTTGGGTAGATGTTTCAATGGGTAGGACTGACGCACTCCCCTATCACCAACGAACACACGCTTTAGCAAAAACAGAATTCAAAGGTGCTGGCTTCAAAGAAGCATTTCGCCGAGCCGTACTAAGCTACAATACCCAAACACAAAACTATGAAGTTGTAACCACTGGCAATCAAAGTTCAGGCATATTAACCTCTATGCTCTTTGGCAATTCATTAGTGATTGTACCTGAATACCAAAATATAGAAGCTGGTCGTTGGGTTGAGGTTATCAAACTCTAGTATTATAGATTTAATATTTTCCGAGACTTCGTTCAATACCTTCTTGCCAACTTAGCTTTGGCGCATAGCCTAAATCCTCTTTGGCATTTGCTATAGAAAAGTGAATATCATGTGTCATAAGTTGGCTACGGTAATGGGTCATCGGTGGTTCGATATTGGGTAAGGCAAATTCCCAGTAGTCTTGCAAATAGCCTAAAAAATGACTCACTTGCGAAGGTAGTGAAATCCTTGCTTTGGCTACGCTACTAAGTTCTGCAATATACCCAGTTAACTCTGACCAACTGGGCATACCTTCATCAGCAATTACATAACTATTGCCAATCGCTTTTGGTTCAATAGCTGTTAAGTAAATACCTTCTAGTAGGTTTTCAATATATACAGTATTGATTACTGCTTTACCTTGATTTACCAAAGGCAAAACGCCTTGTTTAATTGCCTGTGCTAAACGTTCAAAGTTATTATCTCGTGTTCCAAAAGGAAATAATCCGGGTCTAACAATACAACTATCTAACTGACTTGCTTGTACTAGCGCTTCACCCTGTCGCTTACTCACAGCGTAATGACTGATGTTACTATCTGGCGTCATTTGCTGAGCATTTGCATGTCTAAACCCAGTGTATTGAAAGATGCTCACACTAGATATAAAGATAATTCGCCCAACTTCAGCCTGTTCACTCGCTGTGATAACTTCTTGCGTTGCGTCAACATTTGCTCGTTGATACCACTCTCTCTTGCCCCAATCCTTTGCTAAAGCTGCGACATGAAAAACAACGTCAACACCCTGCATAGCATTTCTTAAGCTAGAGGTATCATCAAGCTTTATTTGCTCATAGCAAAAAGCAGGAGATTCTATACTTTTTGCTAGTTTACTAACATCGCCTGACGGCCCAACCAGACCTATAACTTCAACATCTTTAGTTAATAAGTAATCACAAAGATGTGATCCAATAAATCCATTTGCGCCGGTTACTAAAGCTTTTTTCATAAGGTCACTTTATAGAAATTCCAGAAGATTTTGATGGTACAGACTAAATAAATCTGTCAAAGCACCAATTGCAAGGTGTAAGAGAATTGGGTAAATTAGAGACTTCGTTTTTATTGCCAACCATCCAAATAGAAAACCAGCGGGTATTGCTGCTAAAGTTTCAGGAAATGGTTTTCCTAAATGAATCATAACTGAAAAAGCTACTTGAAGTAGCATACAGAGCTGCGGTGTAAAAAAACGTTCTCCAGCTTTTAAAATAAAACCACGATAGAAAAATTCGTAAGCTGCGTAGTAGATTGCATACAACGCTATCCATACAAAATATTGCGTTACAGACTCCCCTGCCCATGTGCCTGACCACGGATAGGTT
>CALHRJ010000297.1 GCA_938038395.1 uncultured Deinococcales bacterium
CATTTCACGGCTCACATTGACTTGATCTTTACCAACAACTGGAATGTTGTTTTCAGACTGACACGCAGTGATACAAGCATTACAACCGTTACATACAGTTTGGTCTACGACCATTCCCCATGCATAGCCGTTGTACTCAAAATCATCGTAAAGATCAGATGTATGGTGCGCTACTGGGTGTACAAAACCAGGGTGTTCTGGATGTGCTTGGAAATCAGCAAGTGTGCCATTACGAATGATATGGCGATCGCCAATACCATCAGACTCAAGAACACCGTGTAGCTGTGTGCTAACAAGGTTAAAAGTTTTACGTGTCTTTTTAACTTCAGCGCCACCAACAAAGTTAGCGTGGGCGTTGCTACGTAGAACATTGGCATTAAAGCCGATGCCATTGGCAACTTTACCTGCATTGCTACGGCCATAGCCTTGGTGTAGTGTAATGCTTTTTGGCGCTTGGCCTGGAAGAATCCAGACTGGTGCTTCAACACTGTTGCCATTAACGCTGATATTAACAACATCTTTATTTTTAAGACCCATATCTTCAGCTAGTGCAGGACTTACATAAGCTGCGTTGTCCCAAGTTAACTTAGAAAATGGTTTTGGAAGTTCTTGCAACCAACTACTGTTTGAATATTTGCCATCGCCAACACTTGGATCAGGACGGAAGATAATCTCTATACCATCGTCTGCATGCCCAGCTTCTTCATCAAATATAGTTGGCTTTACGCGCGCACGCATTGGCGCGTTCGCAGTGTCATCTACTATACCGTTATAAAGAACATGGTTCCAGAAAAGATTAAAGTCGCCACCTGTGGCTGCACTCTGCCAGAAGTTTCGGATGCTATCGTAGCCCGTTTCAGCTTCACCCATTAGCAATGAAATCATCTCTAAAGCTGACTTACCACCATAAATAGGCTGAATTTGAGGTTGGATAATACTTATAGTACCGTCGTACGATCTTGCGTCGCCCCAAGACTCTAAATCATGAGCTTGTGGAACATGCCAAGAAGAACGAACAGCAGTTTCATCGTTATACAGTCCTAAGTGAATTGATGTATCTACTTGGTCAAGCGCAGCTGCAAAATCTAAATCCGCAGGTGCATCATAAACAGGATTGCTACCAATCATAAGCAGTGTGCCGACTTTGCCGCTATTCATATCATCAACCAAGAACTTGATGCTCTCAGACTGAATCTCTGGTTTAGCCATAGCAGGCTTAAGATAGCTAACTGTACGACCAACTGCGCCAATTGCTTCGTTAATAGCTGCAGCAATTGCGTGTACGATTGGTGGCTGAGTATCGCCAACTACTACAACACTTGCGTGGCTTGTTAGGTCACTAACAAGTGCATCTAACCAACCTGCTGGTAAGTTAGCATGACCACTATAGGCACCTAAACCAACAGCAGCAGCAACTTCTCGCGCAAAACCTTCGATAGCTGCAGCACCCATTGGTAATCTATGGTCTGCCATAGTACCTGTAGGGCTTGGTGTGCTTTCAACCATATACAAGCGGTTCATGGTGTCTTCAGCAGTACGAACACGACGACGATCACTAAACTCACGTGCATAACGGAGTTTGTTTGGACCAACGTTTGTAAAGTCTGCATCTAGTGAAAGAACAATATCTGCTTCAGCAAAGTTAATCTGTGGTGTTAACCATGCACCAAATGCCATTTCGCTGCCAACTAAAACATTATCAGCATTTTGTGTTGAGTACTGATACCACTTTGCGCCAGGACGTGCCTTAAGCAAAGCGTCAATCTTTGCAGCTAGTGTTGGTGAGGTAACTGTTTCGGTTAGGATTGCTAAATTGCCCTCTAGTCCAGCAACTGCTTCAGCAAAGCTATCCCAATCAGAGGCACTACCACCTTGCAGAACTTCTTTTGAACGATCTGGATCGTACATTCTAAGAATTTCAGCAGTGGTTTGTATATCAATGCTACCCATACTTGCAGGTTGGCTAGGGTTACCTTCCAAACGTGTTGGGCGACCATTATGATTCTCAGCAAGAACACCTTGCGCGTAACCATTTTGCGTAATGGCAGTTGCGTACATAAGGGGTTTGCCAGGAATAATTTCTTCAGGTGCACGAACGTAAGGAACGATTTTTTCTTGTGGATTTGGTCTTACACAAGCGGTTAAACCACCAAGTGCAAGCGAAGCTCCTAAAAGCTTCATAAATTCACGTCTATCTAAACCATTCTCTAAGGGTGCAGCTTGTCTTGGAAATTCTTCTTCCAAGTAAGCTTGGAACTCTTCTGTCTCAGAGAGTTCTTCAAGTGAGCGCCAATAGGTTTTTACTTCTGACTGATCAAGTTCTTCCAAACGCTTACGAATCACTTGAACGCTTTGGGCAGTATTATCAAACTCAGGTTCATCTGCTGCGGTAATAACAGTAAGCTCGAACTTTTCCTCTACAGCATCAGTACGGTCAGCCTTAAATTCCTTAATTTCAAAATTACTGGCACCACTGAGTAGTTCACGACTTTTATCTATATTCATGATTCCTCCTTTAGCGGTGACACGTTGAGCATTGTGCTAGCTTGCCTGTATTGATGTGGTATTCCTCAACAAGCTGCTGTCCAAGTGCTAACTGATTGCCGGGTTTCTTATAGTTGACATTAAAGACTTCATCAATAGGTCTTACATATTTTTCTGGTGCACGGTGACATTCTAAGCACCAACCCATTGACATTTGTTCGTTCTTCCACATACCTTCCATGCGGTTTACTTCACCGTGGCAACTACTACAGCCAACACCTTTGTTGACGTGAGCACTGTGGTTGAAATAAACAAAATCTGCAAGGTCATGAACACGATTCCACTCAAGTCTTTCACTACTCGGTGCAGGTGCATCAGTACCTGCTTCTAAACTCTTGGTGTCATTTACACCAGGAATAGCCTGATCCCAACTTGCGTAAAGTGGGTAGAGGCGAGGTGAACCTTGGCGGATTTGAGAGTGGCAAGTCATGCAGGTTTCTACAGGAGGTATGTTTGCATTGGCTGCAACCTCTACACTGCTATGACAATAGCGGCAGTCTACGCCTAATTCTCCGGCATGAAGTGCATGAGAAAAAGGAATTGGCTGCGAGACGGGAACGTTGACTCTGTTGCGATAGCTACGTACATAAATAGCTAAACAGGTCAGTATCAACGTAAAGAAGATAAGCCCACCAATGATGCTCCACTTTGCAAAGGCATTGGAGTTTGGCGGAAAATATTGTGGCATTAAATCACCTCACCCTGTCCCCAAAAGGGCCCAAATAAATAAGCAGTCCCCAACTAAGACAGAAAATAAAGTTGAAAAGAATCACGAGTATATGTATAAAACCTCTCGATAAATCTCTATAAAAACAGGTAAAAACATAAAACTAACTAAGGACAAAATAGCGCAGATAATGCAGTTATATGTCCCTTAAAAGCTCCATAGCAACATGCATTTCAGCTAAGTAAATAAAGCAGCAAATAGGTCTTAGTCAAAACATTTACAATGATACTTTCCTAGCAACTTTTGCCACAGATAATCTTGTATGAACTGTTAAACAAAACTGCCTAGGTTTTCGTAAAATAAATTTAGTCTTTAAACCATCTTTTTTGATGCTTTATCCTTGATACACCAAAAGAATATCCTAAATTTTTACGAATGTTAAGAGAGGAATGTGGTGTTATTTTCCCACACTATCAACTGTAATCTCGGGTTACATAATTGCAAAAGACATCAATATTGCCCGTAGCTTTGCAAAGCCAAAAGGTATTAAAGTGCGAATTGGTAATAGCTACTTTTCTGAAAGCAAAGATGTATGATTTTTAATAACAATATCCAAAGCATGTTTTGCCTTAAAAACATGGAAGTTGCGGAGCCTACGCTCACTTGCTACTGTCTGTGAACCATTATCGCCATGTTGTAAGTAACATACCCCTGGGGTATCAAGACAAACTAAAGGGTAACCAGCCTTAACCACTCTTAGAGACCAATCCCAATCAAAATACCCATCTACAGCCCGATCAAATAAACCTAGCTTTTGATGTAAATGCCTTGGGTAAACTAAACTAGAGGTCAGCATTGAATTATTTTTTAACAATGATGCAGGCGTTGTTTCTATGTCAAAGAGTGTTCTGCTTACTTCAGACCCATTTTGTTCGTTAACAACCCAACCGTGTCTATATAAAAGCGCGTCTTTTAAGTTTCCTGAAACAGTTGTAAAGGCTTTAACAACTTTGTCAAGATGTTTTGGATCTTCCCACCAATCATCATCATCGTGCAATGCAAGTAACTTCCCTTTTGCAAACGTCACTGAGGTATTACGTGCATCTACTTGAGCAATACCCGCATTTATAAAACCTTTAATGCGCATATCTGCATCTTGATTTGCAAGGCGCATACCACGCCCATCACCGTCATCTGTGACAATGGCTTCCCACGATTGATAGCTTTGTTGCTTCAAATAAAACAGTGCTTTGGCAAGGCGTTCAGGACGATTTTTTGTTGCAATAATGAGACTGACCAACACGGTATCAGTCTAACTTAAAAGACTTGAACCATGTTGGTCAGGGTATTGCTTAATTTCTAAAATTTACTACTTAAATGTTATTCAATTACATTTGCTGTAACAATTAGTAGAAGTTCACTTTCGTCTTCTTCTACAGTTGTGGTGCTGAATGCAGACCCAATAACAGGAATACTACTTAAGATTGGTGTACCTTGGATGTTCTCTTTAAACTTGTTCTGGAAAAGCCCACCTAAAAGCACAGTTTGTCCAGGTTCTAAACTTATTAGTGACTCAACACTATTGGTTGAACGTTGAATATCGGTTGAATCAAGTGGTGATAGTAAATCTTCAACCTTAGCTTGAACAGTCATTGTGATACGACCATCATTACCAATTCTTGGGTTAACTGTGATTTGAACACCGTATGGAATCTCTAGTGATTTAACATCGCCACCATCGCCACCGTTATTACTACGATCAACTACAGTTATGACACCACCAGATTGCATAGTGCCTGAACCATTGTCCAGTACAGTTAGATTTGTATCATCAACACGACGAGACAGACCTTGTGTTTCATAAGTATCTAGAACTGCGCCAATATTTAGACCAGAAATCGCACGTTGTGCATCAAATACAAAGTTCAAACCTGTATCCAATAAGGTTGCTGAGAAATTGCCAAAACCACCACTAAGATCCATGCCTAAGCTTTGTACTGTACTCTTTTTAATTTCTTGAATACGAACTTGGACATTGACTTGCTTTTGTGCAATATCAAGCTGAGGAATAAGTGCACCAAAGGCTTGATGTTGTTCAACAGTTGCTTGAATAATTAAACTATTGGTGCGCTGATCTGCAACCACGCCAACTTCAGGTGTAATAAGCTTTGTACCGTCTTCAAGTGTTTCTAAAGATGCACCTGGAGGAACGGCAATACCAGTTTCAGATTGTGCTTGAGAATCTACCTCTGGTGTCTGTGCTTCTGTTGACTGTTGTAAAATTGCTGAAATATCTTCTGCTACTGCATTTGATAAGCGGTAAACACGTTGTTCAGTTTCTGCATATTTAATCACAGGTTCTGGCTCAGGCTCAGGTTCCGCAATTACTTCTGGTTCTTCTACAACAGGTTCTACTACAGCAATAACTTCTTCTGGCTCTTCTTCGACGATATCAATTTCTTGCAACGCTGTCGCTACAGCATTGTGCTCGAGCGCAGTTGCTCTCACTGAAATAGTTTGAATGGTCGGGAAAGGAGCGACAGAAGCGTCAGGCACTACAGTAGCTAGTGCGCTAGCTAGTTCAGTTGTATCACCAGCTACGCGGTAGAATCTCTGCTCGAGCACTGGTGGTGCTTCCACAACAGGTTCTGGAACATCTTCTACAAGTGGTTGCGGCTCTCGCTCATTAAAACGGCTAATAGTATCAACAGTGCCAACAATAATTACATCATTTGACAAAAGCTCATAATCTAAGCCATTTAGTGAAATCAAGATTTGCCAAATTTGACGAAATGGCTTTTTACCTAGGTTATAGGTGACCACTTTATCGGGTACATCTTCGATGACTGCTGTTAAGCCTACTGAGTGTGCAAGTGCTTCAATCATAACAGGTAGCGACGCTCCGCCTAGACCTGTGTTGAAGGTAATCACTTGGTCGTATTTGCTTTCGGTAGGGAGCGGCTCGAGCTCACTAATTCTTACTGACTGAGTTTGAATCTGAGGTTGAGCTTGTAGTGCAGCCCCTTCTCCGTCTTGGGCAAAACTAGTGTTCAACCCAAATCCAACTAGTACCAATACAGCCAACAAGGCCTGCTGCATACAAACATACTGCAAAAGTTTCTTCATAGTTACTGCCCCAAATCCAAATAAATAATATGACTTTCAGATCCTTGTCTTAACTCAACCTCATGACGTTTGACGTTGGTAAGACGTATATCTGTGTCAGGAATATTTTCTCCTATAGGTACATGAAATGAACCCATACGACTTTTAAAAATTGCAACACTTACTGGACCTAAAATTGCGCCCGTAAAGCTCATATTGTTATCTCTTACATACTCAGCAACCACTGAAGCGCCTGCTACATCTGCTGGCGTTGCTGCTGCTTGTGTTGAATCTGCTGCAACAGCTTGAACGGTTGTTGTATCCACAACTGGTTCTGCTAAATCTAAAGTGCTTGAAACAGAAGCAATATACGGTTGACTTGTTGGAATCTCAACAACATCTACTTCTTCAACTACTTCTGGTTCAACCGCTACTTCTTCAACAACTGGTGTCTCGATAACTACTTCTTCAACAACAGGTTCTTGAATAACAGGCTCTTGAACTACAGGTTCTTGAATAACTGGCTCACGAACTACAGGCTCTTGAATAACCGGCACAACAGGTTCTGGAACACGTAATGCAATTTGCACTGGACGTAATTGAGGCACAGGTGGTGCAACAACTTCTTCAACAACTTCAACTGGTTCTGGTGCCTCAACAACTGGCACGTCACGTCTACCAATCAGCTGAGCTTGCTTAAGTCCAATTGGTTGAAGGATTGGCGTTCCGCCTGCAGCTGCCCTAACACCAGCAGTCTGCGGTAAGCGCGAAGCAATTGTTGGACTAGCAGGTGCTTGTGTTACCGAAGGTAAAGCTTCAGCATTAGTGTTACTTCCCGTATAAGAACGTGATGCTATAGGTGAAGTGCCAGATTGTGAAGCGCCAGGTTGTGAAAAGCCGGCACCATTCACTGGTAAGCGAATACCTGTTAATCGACTTCTATCTAACTTGACTGGCTCTGGTTCTGCAACAACTTCTACAGGTACCTCAATAACCTCAGCTGGAATTTCTACAACAACAGGTTCTGGTACTTCAGATGGTTCATAGTAGCTGGCGCGAATTGGCGTTCTTAACAAACTTGGATTCGACGCTAAAGACGCTGTAGATAGACTTGCTGGTAAATTACTTTGTCTTGATGGCGGTGGTAATACTGGGCGTGGTGTTGGAACCGCACCAATTTCAATTTTAGGTTGGATTGGCGCTACAACTGGCTCAGCTACCGCTCTGGTCTGGTTTGAAGAGCTTTGAGCTCTTTGGTTATTTGCTGTATTAGTAGAAGGTGCAGCTACTACAGGAGTAGGACGCTGTGGTTGCTCTTCTTCAACGTAAATCGGAGCAAAAGGATTCACTGTAAGTCGTCCTGAAGGCGCAGCAATCACAATTTGCTCACCTTCTGTCAATTCTTCTACAGGTGGTGCATTCACTAAAAATGGCAAATCTGCAATTTCAATATTTTGACGTTGAGCACTTGGCAATAGTGGTGTAGGCCCACCTTGAACCGCTGCACCAGAAAAGTTAGTAACGGTTGCGGTCCCTGAAGCATTATCTGAGCCATTACTTAAACCATTACTTGAACGATTGAGTAAACTGTCACTACCAATTACCTCTACACTATCGAGTTGCAATAATTCTGGTGTAGAACCCGGTAAAGGCGGAAGTTGTGAAACACCAAAACCATTTTGTAAAACGTCATTACCAGGCAATCTAAGATTACCCAAAGAAATCTTTTGAAACATCGAAGGTGATGTTACAAATAAATTCATAGCCTGAGGTTGAGTAAGGAAATTAAACCAAACCCAACTAGCAAGTAGCATCAAGGACAACGCCATTGAAATGCGCGAAACCCGAGAAATCGTCATATCTAAAACATTCATGTGAGCATTTCCCATCCAGCACAACCATGATCAAGCCTGTCCTTAAGATCAACGTGCTTAACAATATTTGAATACATAGGTATATTTAAAGACTTCGTTACAAAGTCAGTTCCCAAGGAACTCGTAGGATAAATTCGTTTTATATAATTCATTTGAACTATCACTCTGTTCCACCCGCTCCAGGATCTCTACCAACAAAAGCGTAGACAATAAAATCGTATCCTGTACTTAATTCAGGATTAGCATCACCTTGATTATCTACTGAAAAACCAACTTGGGTAATTTTTGTAAATCGTTGGAAGGATTCTAGTTGTCTTAAGAAAGCCAATGTGTTTGGATATTTTCCTAGGGTAGAGACATTAAAAGCCAAGGGCCTAACACCTTGTATACTTTCATTGATATTAGCGCCTGTACCAACTTGCGTCATAAGAACATCCGAGCTTGCAGCAGCAGTACGTAAACGCCCTACTAACTGTGCAACCTCGTTTTCGGTAGGTAATTCACGCAAAAAAGCTACGCGTTCTTGTTCTAACTCTTCAATCTCGGTTCGCAAACTTGGTAATTCGCGCTTAGCACGATTGGCAACGTCTATATCTTTTTCAATACTAACAATTTCAGTCTTTAAGTTAGCAATACGGTCCATACTTGGCTGGCGCATAAATTGCCACCAACTAGCTACCGCTGCGATACATAATAGAGCAATAATAATCGCTAAATCACGCTGCTTTAGCTTAAATTTGATATTTTTTAGAAAGCCTAATTGTTTCATAATTATTGACCCTCATCAATCGCAGAAACAGTATCTTGATTTCGACTAGCGAGTTGACGACCTGTAGTTATAATGTTGCCTTTTTTAGGTTCTTCTATTTCAGCTTCAGTATCTCTGGCCCTAGATGCAATAGGTGCTGGTTTACCTTTAGCAATTGCACCGACAGATAAATCAAACCGATAACTACCTGTTTCTGGATCAAGGGATGCATCATTAAAAGCCACACCAAAAATTGGTGAATCCTGTAGTCTGCGTAGGTAGTTAGCCAATGCATTTGAATCAAGTGCTATGCCTGATATTTCCATCTCAGCACCAGCATCAAGACCTTCATAGGTTTGATCTGTCATTAACCTGTCACGTTCACGTGCATCTAAAGCACGGATGTTCAACTTGTCAAAAGCAATGCTAGGCACTTGTCCAGTAGGAACTGGTAGTGTTTCAAGCATCAATGAAATTTCATCTGACCATATAATATAGTCATCTTTTACACTATCCCGAATTGCCAATAATTCTTGTAGATCTGTTTTGCGACTCTTTAAAGCATTAAATTCGTCAAGGTGTTTTTGCATCTCTCGACGGATCAGCTCGAGCTCATTCTTTTCCTCTTTAAGACTACGCTCTTGCAGGTTAGTGATGACCTGTAAACTAAAAATCGAACCCAAAACAAGAATTGGCAAAAGAATAGAAATCAATTTCCAATGACGTGGTTCACGTTTACGAATCAGGGTCTTTGGTAGGAGGTTAATATTAATCATGGCTAACACCTCTTAAAACTAGTGTTAGGCAAATAAATGTTCTGGATAGTAGATTAAACTTAATCAAGGCTAACACCTCGCAAGGCAAGACCTAGTGGCACAGCCATTTCTGGACCAACGGTTGCTAAATAGTCACTGTCAAAGCGTGCTGGGTCAACCACAACAGTTAACCAAGGATCACCAATATCGACACGGAAACCGAGTGCATCACCAATTGCTTCAGAAAGTCCTGGTAGCTTCGCACTACCGCCAACAATCATCATGCGTGAGATATTTGCGTCGCCAGCCTGAACACGGAAGAATTCCAAACTACGTCTAATCTCTGTTGTAAGATCTACAAGAACTGGACGAATAGCTTCATATACACGGCCTTGGCTATATTGCTCACGCTGTGTTTCAAAGTTTAGTAGTTCTTCCTCGTCTTCTGTAGGAATCATAGCGGTGCCATAATTCACCTTGATATCTTCAGCCGAATCGAAGTCTAAGTTGAATGCACGCTGAAGTGCAGCTGTAAAATCATCCCCTGAAGCACTTACATTACGGTTCATAAGTACACGTTCACCACGAACCAAAGTAATTGTTGTACCAGAAGCTGCGATTTCTAGAACCACACCAATTTCGTCGTCTTCTGTATAAGTATCGCCAACCAACGTCATTTTGCTAAGCTTGTCGCCTAGCAAAGAGCCTTTGAGAGACCTTAAAAGAGAGAAGGGTTTGACATCAAACACGACTGGCTCGAGCCCCGCTGCTTTCAAATAAGAAATAGGTTGTTCGATTGCGTCTAGTCTAACTGCAGCAATCACAACTTCCATCTGTTCTTCATCCCCAGCAATATCATCAGGATGATCCAACGGATAAAAGTCTAAACTCACTTCTTCAAGTGGGTAAGGAATATAACGTTCTGCTTCCCACTTAATAGCTTCTTGTAATTCAACCAGCGACATTTTTGGAACAAAAATATTTCTGGTAATAACTTGAGTGTTACTTACTGCCGTTACAACTTGTGGTTTTTTACGAATATTAATACCCGCATCGTCATAAAGCGCCTTTATTTCTGCCACAAGTGCTTCTGGATTCGCTACACTTTCCGCTTCCATAATGCCTGGTGGCATAGGGCGAATTGCGAGTGATTCCAGACTTGGTGGAACACCTGGTTTGAGTTCCACGATTTTGAGTGCGCTTGCGCCAATTTCTAAACCCACCGCTTCTATGCGTGGCTTTCTAAATTTTGCAAACTTTTCACCTAGTGAGGCCATACTCCCCTCCTCGGAGATCTTTCTGATCACAAACACTGTGTAAGCGATCCTTAGTCTTTTACAGAGCTTCTTTACTTCACATAATGCCTTTAGTCACACACTGCGAAGTCTCTGCTTAGACCGTCCTTCTACCAACTGAGACCAAAGCTAACTTTGGCTTTCTCCCTCTTACATGTTCTTCTTAAATCACAAAACTTCTTGAACGTCTGGTTTGGACTACTTAAACGCTATTTCTCTGGTTCTATATATAAACTGAATCCAGATCTTCTAAACACTCAGCTCACCTCGATTAGCAGTTCGCCTTGTATTAACGTGATTATCAAAAATCATCTATCAAAGATTTATTATCTAAAGCTTTTCTAGATACTTAGAAAATCAGGTCTTTTAAAACAGCACTTCAAATAGACTTTTGATGGTGGTTACTTAGTAATGAAAAACTAACTTAGCGTTATGTCACGCATTACTTACTTGTGAACCCCTATCCCTTCAATCCATTTATAACGAGGTCGATTTACCTCATAAGTTGTAATGCAGCATATTACTTTGTAAATAATCTGGCATTAAAATCTAGTTAGGCTATGTTAAGACTTGAGGCGAAAAAGCCAGCCATATAGTCAAAAACATGCATTATTTAGGTAATGAAATCATAATTTAGTAATTACCTGTGTTATTTTTCTTTAACTTAAAGGTTTAATTAATGGCTATACTCTGTTAATTTTTTCATTTAATAAACAAGTCTCGCTATTTAATTCGGTGAAACTATAAAAAAAAATTCACTCACAATGTCACTCAAAATGCACTTAAGAAGCGTTAAGCAGCTTAAGTTTAGTCTCCCTTTTCTCTTTTATAACCTCAAACATTTTTGATAGGAAACGAGAGACTTCAACTTCAATAAAAGGGGGTTAAAGAGCTATGTTTTTAACTTTGGAACCCAGTATCAAACCGATAAATTCTTTGGATTGCCAATTTTAGGTTGCTGATTCTAAATTGCCTAGCGAGAAAAACAAACCCTAGCAAAGAAAGTTCCGCACTTTATAAGTAAAGGGGTACTTGCATTATTACTTCCAGCAAAATTCCTAAATTGAGCAATTGAAAAAAGATTCCCCCAGCTACTAAACTTTGATATTTACCATTCAAGGCATAAAAACAATCGCCTGAGGTTCAATCGTTTAGCAGTAACAGTGGGCATGATTAATGCAAACGCCAATTGTTTCAATACAAGTTTAGGGTCAATGTATTTTCAGGGTCTATAGTCTTTAAAATTTTAGGGATAATCTGACTGATAGTTATGTTTTGCAATTGCTTAAGGAATTCGCACTAAAATTTGCACTAAAAAAGGAGGACGTCAGCCCTCCTCAAATAGTTTAGTAAATGCTTATGAAGTACTTAGCCATGCTTTGGAATCATGTTAGGTGGAAAAATTGAACCAGATGCATCTTCATCGTCATCTAAATCTTCTTTGGGTGCTTCTTCTTTTACTTGTGGTGGCTCAACAGGCTCGTGGTGTAGGTCAAGCTCTTCCCCACGCATAAGCTTATCGAAATCCTCAACATGTAGGGTCTCAAACTCTAAGAGTGCTGAGACAATCCGCTCAAACAAGTCACGTTCTTTGTTAAGCAAGTCCAATATACGCTGGTACTGCTCATCAATAATTCGTTTGATCTCTTCGTCTATCTGCTGAGCAGTTTCATCACTGTAGCTCTGCCCTGTTTCGTAATCTCCTAAATAGGAATTACTACCTTCACTCAAGGCAATCTTACCAACACGATCACTCATGCCCCAACGTGTCACCATCATTCTGGCAGTCCGTGTGGCTTGCTGGAAGTCGTTTGAAGCCCCTGTAGACACATCTCCAAAGATGATTTCTTCAGCAGCACGACCTGCAAGTGCTACAGCAATCGAATCGAGTAGCATCTTCGCTGTACTATACATACGGTCTTGATCTGGGAAGTTCATGACATAACCACCTGCATTACCTCGCGGTACGATTGTGATTTTATGAACTGGATCTGCATATTCTAGTAAATGTGCTGCTAGAGCGTGTCCAGCCTCATGGTAAGCCGTGAGCTTACGCTCATGCGGACTAATGACACGACTACGACGTGCCGGACCCATAACAACTCTATCGGCTGCTTCTTCAAGATCAGCAGGTAAAATTTTATCTTGCCCATGACGTGCTGCAACCAAGGCAGCTTCATTCAATAAGTTTTCTAAATCAGCACCGACAAAACCTGGCGTACGCTTAGCTACTTGTTTTAGGTTTACAGCTTCATCGAGTGGTTTATCCACTGAGTGAATCTTTAGAATAGCTTCACGGCCTTTAACGTCTGGGGCATCCACAGTAATTTGTCGGTCAAAACGTCCTGGGCGCATGAGTGCAGGATCAAGCACATCTGGACGGTTGGTCGCAGCCATGATGATAATATCGTGCTCTGTTTCAAAGCCATCCATTTCAACAAGCAATGCATTCAAAGTCTGCTCACGCTCGTCGTTGCCACCGTTTACGCTTATGCCACGGCGACGACCTACAGCGTCAATTTCATCTATAAAGACTATACATGGTGCATTTTTCTTTGCTACTTCAAATAGGTCACGAACACGTGCAGCACCCACACCCACAAACATTTCTACAAAATCTGAACCTGAGATGCTAAAGAAAGGCACTTGGGCTTCGCCAGCAACTGCTTTAGCAAGGTAAGTCTTACCAGACCCTGGAGGCCCAACCATCAAGACGCCATGCGGAATACGTGCGCCCAGATTTTTGAACTTTTCAGGATTTTTAAGGAATTCTACAACTTCGACTAAATCATCTTTGGCTTCTTCGCAGCCTGCAACATCTTTAAAAAAGGTATTGCTTTCTTCTTCGCTAACCATGCGTGCTTTAGATTTACCAAATTGCATCGCACCATCGTTACCTGAGCGCATTCCCCGTGTTAGGTACCACAAAAAGCCGATGAGTAACAAAATAGGTAACAAAGTAAAGAGCAACGCACTCCAGTTAAAACTGTGCCTTACATCTACCTCGATACCTTTATCTACAAATATGCGTTGAATTTCATCTGTTGATAAGGGGTTGGGTGTAAAAGCAACATATCTTGTAGGAATGTCGCCTTTTCTTGTTGCAATCACTTTTGTGCCGTTGACTTCGACCTTGGACAGGTAACTATCAGAAGCATCTCGCAAAAGTACACTTAGCGTTTCGTTTGTTGAAGATTGACGCAAGTTATTCTGTGATGCAATAAATACAATAAAACCTACAATTGCTAAAGCAATCAGTAGACCACGCATGGGGAATTTAGCCATGTGAATAGTCTAGCGCTTTCACTGGGGAAAGTCTGTAGATTCATCGCATATTTAGGGGCGAATCTATTCTTGAAAATATCTTTGACTTCCTTCGAAAAAGGAAGTAGACAGGCACTCGGTCTTGAAGAAGACAGGCAGACTATCTTTTAGGCCATTTGTAGTGGAATGGTTTCTGACTGGTGACCAACTCTATGGGCATAGAGCGTATGCGGTGTTGCAGTTTCAACAATCACTTTATACAAGCCAACGCCATCAATTTGATTTTTAGGAATCAATGTTGTGTGGTTTTGGTCGGTATGTCCAGCAGCGTAGTCACTGTCTGGATTGATATCCTTAATTAGCACTTGCATTTCTTGACCCACCCAGCGCTGGTTCTTTTCATGTGACCAACGTTTTTGAGCTTCGATCAAGCGACCCATACGCTCAGATTTAACTTCGCGCGGCATATCATCAAAGTGTTTGTATGACGGTGTGCCTGGGCGTGCTGAGTACATGAACATATAGGCTTGGTCGTAACCAACTTCTTCGTAAAGAGAAAGTGTAGCTTCGAAATCTTCTTCAGTTTCGCCAGGAAAGCCTACGATGATGTCTGTTGAAAGCACAATATCAGGAATCTTAGCTTTAATTTCATGGATGATATCCATATA
>CALHRJ010000298.1 GCA_938038395.1 uncultured Deinococcales bacterium
TTAAAACTTCTGTTGCATTTTGCCCGAGCGCAACTGGTCCGTGATTTTCCATGAGTAAGAGTTTAGGTGCGCTTCCAAATATTGTTTTATGTGTTTCAAGTTCTGTTTTGACTTGTTTGGCAAGCTCAAAACCAGGGTCAGCGTAGGGCACACTTGCGATATGTCTACCGCAGACAACTATGGCATCAGGAAAGATATGACGTTTGAAAGGGGTTGCCCCATGATAGCTACATAAAATTTGATTGATTGAAACGGTGTGGCAGTGACCTACCCAATTGGCTTCGCCGATACTCAAACAGATGGCATGTAAGAAGGTTTCTACCGAAGGTCGTTTTTGGGTTTTGTCTACAAGTACATCGTTTAGGGCTTGCTCTATCTGTGCTTCACTTAGATTTTCATGTTCGTCTAAAAGTTTTAAAATAGGGGCTAGGTGTACAAGACTTAGGTCATTTTCGCTTAAGGTGCTAAGGCTACTGCCTGAAGCTTTGACTAGAAAGCTGTCATCATCGACTCGAGCGCTAGTATTACCTTCCCCTAAGATTGTAAGTTGGCGGGGCTCGAGCCCCAACTCGTGCGATAACTGAACCAACTTCAGTTTTAGCTTACTCATTATGTTCCCCTAATCTATAAAGCCTTTGGTACAAGCTTAGTAAATATCAACCAAATTAAATTGAATACCTTGTTGTTCCAAATCTTCTTGAGTCTCAAGTGCTAATTCTGTATCACTAATCAATAAATCAAAAGACTCCAACTTAGCAATCCGAACAAGCGCTCTTTTACCAAACTTACTAGAATCTATCAATGCAATTGTTTTTGCTGAGGCTTGAATCAAAGCACGCTTTAATTCAGCTTCGTCTAAATCAGAATCCATTAATCCATCAGGAACGAGTAAAGCTTTGGCACTAATAAAGCTCAAGTCAACTTTTAAATTTTGTAAAGTCTGAATTGCTAAAGGTCCTAAAAAGCTACCCGCTATTTGACGAAGGTAACCACCTGTCAGAATTACCTTAGCTTCTGAAGTTCTCAGCGCTTGGGCGGTGTCTAAACTATTGGTAATAATCGTCACAGGTCTGTTCGCAACTTCTTTTGCAAACATCAAAGCGGTTGTAGATGCATCAATAGCAACTGTATCGCCATCACTTACAAGTGTAGCAGCGTGCCGAGCAATGGCAGCTTTTTGTTTTGTTTGCGTTTTTAACCTGACATCGTAGTTACTATCAAAAGCAGCTTGCTCAGATGCAACTGCCCCACCAAAGCGTCGTTCCAAATGACCTGCTTCTTCTAAAGATTCTAGGTCACGGCGAATTGTCATTTCACTAACACCAAACACGACCGATAGCTCACTTACTTTGAGCACATTTTGTTCAACAATCATTTGTTTAATGCGTTGCTGTCGTTCGCTTGGTATTAGGCGTATAAGGCGTTCTTCACTTAAGGTTGTAGATTCTGTAGTTGCCAAAAGAAATGGTCTCCAATTATCTTGTATTGTCTCCAATTATTATAGCGATTATTATAACGACGCTATGGTTTCAGTTTGAGGACTTAAGTATAAAGTAGCCTAGTTTAACATAAATGTTCAAACTCAAACAGATTTATGTGATTTAATGTTTGAATTTGTGCGAATAGTGTGTTAGCATAACGCTACAAATTTGAAATCAGGTCAGAGTGATGACTGTATCGTAATTCGGTAGCACTCTACAGTGTAGGTTGAAGAAGCAGTCATAAGCGTTATTAAGTGGTTCTACAAATTCTATTTTCGTATAGTTATTAGCAAGGTTAGACAACTACAGAAGTACTTTAGGAAGGTAAGTTTGTTGTATGTCGCAATCTGTAGCACACTCTAAATTAGGACAACAGCGAGCTGAACAATCAAGCAAAGCTGAGTCTACTTCATTGCTAGATATGAAGGCGATACAAAAACGTTTTCCGGGTGTTCATGCACTAAAGGGAGTGAGTTTTGATGTTAAGGCTGGCGAAATTCATGCATTATTAGGTGAAAATGGTGCAGGCAAATCTACGCTTATAAAAACGATTGCGGGTGTACATAAGCCGGATGATGGTAGCTTGCAGTTTGCGGGGCAGATATGTAACTTTAACAATCCCCGTGATGCACAAAGTGTGGGTATCGATACTGTCTATCAAGAACTTAGTCTTTACCCAGAACTTAGCGTTGCTGAAAATATCTTTATGGGTCATGCACCTAGAAGGAATTTTGGACCTTTAAGGCTTATAGACTGGCAAGCAATGAATGAGAAAGCTTTAGCACTTTTGGCTGAGCTTGAAGTCTTTGATGTAGATGTAAAAGAAATTGTTGGTGGCTTTAATGTTGGTAATCGTCAACGTTTTGAAATAGCCAAAGCGCTATCGCACGATGCAAAATTACTCATTATGGATGAACCCACAGCTGCGCTCACTGAGGCAGATGTAGAACAGCTCTTTAGAATCGTAAGGTTGCTAAAAGACCGTGGGGTAGGGGTTATCTTCATAACCCACAAGCTTGGTGAAGTCTTTGAACTCGCAGACCGCGTGACGGTTTTGCGAGATGGTGAGTACATTGGTACCAAAGACGTGGCAGATACCACAGAGGGTGAACTGATCAGTATGATGGTAGGGCGAACGATTGATAATCTCTTTCCAAAACAGGAATCTGAAATAGGTGAGGTTGTCCTGGAAGTACGTGACTTAGTACGTGAACCCAATACCAGAAATGTATCTTTTAAAGTACATGTGGGTGAGATTGTGGGCATGGCTGGTTTGGTTGGTGCGGGGCGTAGTGAAACGGCCCAAGTGATATTTGGCATAACCCCTGCACATTCAGGAGAAATCTTGATAGATGGTCAAGCAGTAACCATTAAAAATCCTGCTCAGGCAGTTGAAAATGGCATTGCGTATGTACCAGAAGATAGAGCAACGCAAGGCTTGATGAAGCCCATGAGCATTAAGGACAATGTGGCTATGGTTGTGCTCGAGCGCATGTCAAACAGCAGCTTCATCGACTTTGCAAAAGAGACCACACTTGCACACGATGCCATCAAACAATTTGAAATACGTGCCTACGGTCCCGAACAGGTAGCGAATAAGCTCTCTGGCGGTAATCAACAAAAAGTAGTGATTAGTAAATGGCTAGCAAGTGAACCTAAATTACTAATTATGGATGAACCAACACGAGGTGTAGA
>CALHRJ010000299.1 GCA_938038395.1 uncultured Deinococcales bacterium
GATTAGAAAAACCGTGAAAGCTTTATAACTCAATTGAATAGTCATATGGGTTCCTTTAACTTAAGAATGTGTACTTAGCAAATTATACCCTTTAGAAATGAAAAGAAGTAATCTCTGACAACAAACCATCAATACTATCTATGTACGAAGCTAGTCTCTCTACAAAAAAAGCCCTCTTTTAGCAGAGGGCTTCAAACAACAAAATCAAAGTACTATTAAATTATTCAGTAGCTTCAGCTTCTTCTTGAACAATAAAATCTTCTTGCGCTTTAGTCACAAAATCCTCAGCACTAAAAGCAGATAACAAAACATAGTATTCTGAGCCTTCTCGTTTAGCTACAAAGCCATCGTCTAAATTAGCAGCAATCATTAGCTTATAGCTATTGCGCTCTATTTCAACTTCTGGTTCTGGTTCAGGCGCTGGTGAACTATTTGCTTCACCTTCACTTGTATCAGTACTAGCTTCAGTATCTAGAAGTGATGTTCCAGCTTGTTCAGATGATGCACTATCTTCTTCTGGAGCTTCAATCACAATCTCTGTTTCAGTTGTGATGGTCAATTCAGCTTGCGGCACATCAACATTATAGTTTTCTTCTGCTACCTTACCGAGTGGTCTTAACATGCGTACACTGCTTACTTTGTTGATTAGACTATCTACTGCAGCAGTATCCAATTCATCTTCAGCACCAAGTCCAGCAAGCTGCCAAGTATCGTCTTCAGCTCTGGTAAAGTTAAATTCACCTTGGGCATTTTTCAAGACAACTTCAGTCACTTCATCACTAGAGAGGTTCAAATAACTCGTATCTACCCAGTTACCACTATTGGTACGTACATCAAAACTATTGATGTCATTACTTAAGAAAACACTATCGTTGTTACTACTACGCACATGGATGCTACTTGCAGAAGGTGACGACCCTAAATATAGGCTTTGAGTCTTACCATCAGAAAAGCCTAAATCTACTTTACGAATAAAATCGTCATCCGCAACTTGTAAACGCTTGTAGCTAGCTTTGCTACTGGCAATCGCAGTACGACTATCTATGTCCTGTAATTTAGAAACTAGACTCGTTACATTACTTTCAGTAACCGGGAAATCACCAGCATCTGGCAATATCCATGCACCCTCTTTTTGTGCAAGATTAACAGTTTTACCATCTACATCGCTTAGACTGATTGTGCTGATGTCATCAATAGTGATGCTTTCTTCAATTAAGGGTGCTGTATTTACAGTAGTTGTTTTGGTCTGATTCCAAAACATGTAACCAACAAGAGCTGCTTGAGCTAAGGCAACTAACAGCAATAGTGTATTCGTCAAACTCATTTTTGGTGGTTTAGAGGCTGGTGCAGTTTTCACCTTTTCTGGCGTTGTGTCTTGCTGATTTATATCTTGATTCATTGATTCGCTCATGCTTCACCCCTATCCAAATCACTAAAGTCAATAATAGGACGCTGTCTACGACGAGCCACCTGCCAGAAACCTGCAATCGCCATAAGTGCGATAATCGCTACTAAATAATTGCCAATTTCCCAAGTGCGCTGTTGCGTTTCATCCAACGGTTGCAAGATGCGAGTGTGGCTACCACGTGAACGGATGCTCAGTAGATCAGCATCTTCCACAGACCAGTCCACTGCATTTTGTACAAACTGTAGGTTATTGAGTGAACGGTCTTGACCTAAGTTTCCTGCTAGTTGTAGCACTAGGTCATTTATGAATTCTGAAGAACTTATAACAACAAGCCTTGCACTCTCAGCAGATTGCTCGATGGCAGAAAGTGCATTTGAACCTTCTGGTGTATCCGTTGTAAAAGTAGTTTCTTCACCTTCTGGAGCGTCATCTAAGGGTGATGGTTTGCCTTTAAAGAAACTTTCAAAAGAACCTCTAAGTGCAACGGCTAGCGGGTAGCTTTGTAAATCACCTTCAACTGCAAAGCCATCTTCTGGATTCAAATCGAAGTTTGGTTGGATGTCTGGACTAGTTCGAAGCCAAGCATTGTTTGAAGAGCTAAGTAAAACGTCTTTTTCCATCTCTGCTGTTTTGGCTTCATCAACCGTAAGCGGTGAAGCCCACGCCATCATGACCGCAGGTACACTAGCAGTTGTCGGATGACCTTCTGCCATACCTTTAGAGGTAACATTTACAAAAAATGGATAGTCAATAGCTTGAATTTCACGAATCTGAAATCCTTGAACATTTCGCATGACTTCTTGAGGGAAGGGGGCATTTTGTTTATCCAATACAAGTTCACTGCCGATGCTTACACCGTAGTGCTCGAGCATCTCTTTTAAATCACCCTGAACTTCTTCTAAGCCCAGTCCACCAGACATTTGATCTATAGCAATATTGTAATTACCACCTGCGACAATTACAGAACCACCACGCATCAAAAATTGGTCGATAGCATAGCGTGCTTTATCATCCAAATTTTTTGGAGATAGTACTAGCAAGATATCTACAGCGGTAGGTACTTCGCCTGTGCTCAAATCAACAATCTGACTTTCATAATCAACACCAAGTTGTTCTTGAATAGCACCAGCTTGAAATAGCGGAGGTACTTGTTGACCAAACTGATTTTGGGTTGCTTCAGTTGGCGGCGTCCAAATGCCTACAACTTTTAAGAAACCTGGAGCAGAACGCTTCAAGCCAGACTCTAAACTACTGCGGATGTTTGCTTCACTTAAATCATTGATTGGATAAATGACTTGGGTTTTGTCACCAACATCTAAGAGCGTATAGAGGTAAAAACTATCGTTCGACAAAAAAGTTGCCATTGGTTGTATGCCATAGCTGTCTAAAAGATTCTGTGGCGCGAAACGACCACTCGCAGTTTGTGGATTTACTTCTTCAATAACTAAGTTGCCCTCTGCTTCGGCTGCAAGTTCGCCAGCCACCTTTTTGATGGTTTCAAGACCTTCAAGTAATTCAGCAGGCAAACTATCTGGCGTTGCAAGAATGGTTAACTTTGCTGGTTCAGGAAGCGAAGCCAGTAAACTATTTACATCTTGAAAGCCATAGACGGTTTTCTTGATGCTGCGAGTCAGATCATATTCAAAGTTCCGTAAATTGACATCTAAGCCACTACTATCTTGCTGCACCTCGATCAAATCATCTACGCCCAAGACTTCACTTTGATCCGCATAGCGCACCAAAATATTGAAGTATGCATTCACCAAAGCAGATTGATAGCGGTCAGCCACCTGAAAGGGTTGTGGACGTATGCCGTAGTTTTGATTTGCTTCTGCTTCGAGTTCTGGATCGTTCGATGGGTCAATGACTTCAACCTTGACTTTGCCCTTACCAGCAATTTCATACTCACGTAACATGTCTGAAATTTGGGTACGCAGGGGTGCTAAGAGTGGATGTGTTTGCTCACTCAAGTAAGCACGCACGAGTAAAGGCTCTTGAACAGTTCCAAGTAAGTCTTTGGTACTTTGTGACAAACTGTACTGACGGTTTTGGGTAAGGTCAGCACGTAAGCCTTGTAGTGGGAATAACCACAGATTTAGAAATACTAGGTTGATAACTGCTAACCAAAC
>CALHRJ010000300.1 GCA_938038395.1 uncultured Deinococcales bacterium
AACCCAACTTCGTTATCTCTATAAGCACCGTATAGCTTAACTATAGTTTCTGTATTTTTATTCGCTAAAAAATGCAATAACTCAAAAGTAGCTGCATCTGCCCATTGCAAATCATCAATAATTAGCTTGTCAGCTTGTGAATATAAAACTATGGCTAAAGCCTCAAGCAAACGACTCTTCGCCGTTTCATCATCAAGTTCTTCACCATACTGCTCATCAATATCTGCTAATTCTGGAATCAGTCGAGCAAGGTCAGTTTTAAAGCTAGCTAGAGCTGGCAAATTACTAAGACTTGTCATGTTCTTACGAATGTAGGCAACAATTGGATAGTAAGGAACGTGTTCCAAGCCTTCTAAACACTTTAGATATAAAGCATCTGGAAAGATGCTACTAAGTAAGCGACTCTTACCTGTTCCTGCTTCACCATAAACAAGCGTTACAGGTGTTTTGCTATCAACTATGGCTTGTTGTTCTACGTCTCGACCAACGAGTACAGGTGGCCTAAGTAGGCTCAGGGGTATATCAACTTTTTGCGTTTGGGTGACTTCAGGATTTAGCTGTTCTGCACGACGGATTGTCGCAATTAGCTGCTGTGTGTCTTCTAGGGGGGTGAGCTCGAGCTCATCCTTGAGCATTGTCGCAAAACTATCAAACGCCTCAAGTGCTTCATCTCGCTGCCCTGCTAAGTAGCTGGCTCGTATATAAGCTTGTAAACTATCTTCTGCTAATGGGTCATCTTGCCACAACTTTTTATAAAGAAGTGCTGCATCTTCTTGATGCCCACCATTAGATAAGTCTTCGGCATGTTTCCGAGCTGCCTTGCGCCAAGCATTGTGCAAGCTAGCACGTTCTGCAATTAGCCAAGCATCAAAAGTTGGACTTTCTTGACTGGCTAAGCCTGCAAGTAGTGGTCCTGAATAACAAGCGACAGCATTTGCCCAATCTGCTTTACCGATAGCGTTACGAAAGTCTTGCACATCGCTTGCGACTTGCCAGCGGATACGACTTTTTTCAACTTCTAAGCTTTCTGATACCCACTTAAACTTTCGTGCTCTGGCCAAGTGCTGCCGCAGAGTTTGCCGTGCTGTTGCTGTATCAGTATCTGGACGAACAAAGGTCGCTAGAACATCTCGACTGAGCCAATTCTGCTGATAAGCAAGATACATAATGAGCAATACAGGTTTTGTAATCGGATACTCAATGCGTTCATTTTGGTAAGAGATATAAGATGGTTCTAAAAGTCTTATATAAACATCTGTTTCAGTGATGTCTTTAGGTTTGAGTTGTGTCATAGCTCAGGTCAATGTAACTCTAAATATAATCTTGTACAGCTTTAGTGTATCTGAGAATTATTGCTAACTTTAATAATGAACTTGCAGGATAATAAATTCCTCGATGCTTGCATCGAATAAGTATTTTTTATCATAGTGACTCTAGTTACGAGATTCATTGCCAATACATCGTCAGCTTGGTGTGATGTTGTTCATTTGCTACTAATATCTTAAATCAACAGGTGTTTCAGACCCTAAGCAAAGTTCAATAATAAGCAAATACATTTATTAAATTTAGGCATGGTTTGTATTAGTCTAGACAATATTTAAGTACATCAACATCCTCCCAAAATGCCGATTATTCTTTAGGCACAGTAACACTCAAATATGTGAAAAACAATCAACTTTACTTAACCGAAAGCTCAAATTAGTACCATCTAAGTACAGGTTCAAAATTAGGTGGAATTGAGTAAATATCTAGCTAACCCTATACAGGACGCTGTTGACACGCTGTTGATACGCTCTATATCTAAACTAAGTTGATATGAGGGTAATGTCTTGACGGAGCTGGTAGAACGTGAAGCTTGATAGTAATCAAGTTGTGTTTGTGCTGCGCGTTGAGCAGAAGCAATTAGGGCTTAGGGGTGGGCTCGAGCCGCCCAAAATAGCTACTGAAGCATACACACTAGATGCATCCTTAGAACTCCAACAAAACAACTGGCACTTTCACCTGCACGATCTACGTAGTGGCACAAAATTTAGTTTTGCATCTTGGCAGGAATTACAAAACTACATTAAAGAACAAACAAAAAAAGGCTTGCACTAATTAGGTAATGGGTATGGGGATCTGAATGATTAGAAATACTACTTCTCATATAAATAAATTTCGTAAACGAAGCTCTATCAATATTCTATGTAGCATATTACTGCTTACAGCATGTATCTACAGTTATGCAACGACACTTCCAACAGACTCTATTGAATCTAGCTTACCTATACTAAGCATTTGCCACACTCAAAAAGACATATCTAGTTTGAAAAATTATGAACAAACATTTGTTGTCATAACACCAGAAGGTTGTACGACTAGTATTACAGAAATCATTGTAGAAAAAGCAATCACCAAAGTACCACTTCCTAAAAAAACAACCATCAGTAGTGAATTGGACGAAGACCTAAGAATTTCAGATTTAGAACAACAGAATAAACAAAAACAGGCTAAACCAAAAAATAGTGGCATCTTAAATTTTTCAACTTGGTGGCTTTTTGCAACAATTGCTCTCGTGAATATGGTTAGTCCTGGTGGCGCAATCTTGGTGGTTATTACGACAAGTCTTGCTTGTGGCTTTTCACGCACCCTTTTTACAACCTTGGGTCATGCCAGCGCTATCGTATTAGCATCGGCAACTGTTGTATTTGGATTACAGTTTATTATAGACTCATTTAGTTATGTTTTGATAGGCTTTAAATTCTTGGCTGCACTCTATTTCATCTATTTAGGAATTGATCAGTGGAAATCAAAGGTCAATATATTTGCAACCTTAACGACTTCAGCAACCTTAAAAACTAGAAACATATCACTTTATGCAAACGGTTTTCTTGTAGGGATACTAAACCCTCATACACTTATATTTTTCACTGCTTTTACACCAAAAGTTTTAGATACATCAAAGTCATTGACTACACAATTTATAGTTATAGCAGTAACCTATATATTTATTTCAATTAGTGTACTATCGGCATATGCTGGCGCAGCAGTTTCAGTAAAACGTTGGTTCTCATTACCTAAAAGAGTACTATGGTTCAAACGTATCTCAGGTGCAATTTTTGTGATACTTGGTGTGGGGGTTTTACGAATGCGTGCTGGTTTACTCTAATAAAGATTCATATATAGCTATCAACTGTTGATAGTTTACATCTGGACTATACTGCTCTTCATGTCTGGCAATGCTTGCTTGTGACATTACGTTCCAAGTAGTGTCAGTGGTTTTTAAAGCTTCTTCTACTGCAGGTGCTAAGGAACTTGGGTTTTGTTGATTAAAGAAAAATCCTGTGTCTGGTGTGACGACATCTAAAAAAGCAGCTACGTTTGGTACAATAGCGGGTGTACCTAAAGATAGGGATTCCAAAAGGACCATAGAAAGACCTTCGTACCAACGGGACGGCATGACGAGGAAAGAACTAGCAGCGACTTCGGCGAGAGCGGAGGGGCGCTCGAGCCACCCAACAAATTCCACACTATCCATCCCCTTAGCCTGTTCCTCTAAAGCAACCCTGTCTTCACCATCTCCAACAATCAACAACTCGTAGTCCTGTGTATCCGCAACTTTCCAAGCATCAAGCAGTAAGTCAACACCCTTTTCATAAGCAAGTCGCCCTAAAAACATAACCTGTTTTTTCCTTTTAGAGGCAACATCTATCTCTGGTTTAGTCACAAAGTTCGGCTTTACCAAAACCTTCTCTTCAGGCAAACCAGCACGCACCATAATGTCCTTAGCAAAATTACTAAGCGCAATATAAGCATCTACTTTATATTTAAATGTACCAATCGTTTTATGTAACTGTTGCATCCCCACAAGCGCACCTGTCGACAAAATATTATCTCTATAACAACGGTGCTTCAAAGCAGGCAATGGCAAA
>CALHRJ010000301.1 GCA_938038395.1 uncultured Deinococcales bacterium
CTACGAACTGTGCCAGTACCTGTGCATGGCGCATCTAAAATAACTTTTGAGGCAGCTTCAAGCGTGCTAGGTACTTGGCTTAGGTCTGCTACGACGGATATAGCCTTTAAGCCTAAGCGTGCTAGATTTTGTTCGGCGCGCTCGAGCTTCTTTGCACCCACCTCAACAGAGACTACATTGGCACCCTTCGCAGCTAACTGTGCAGCCTTAATTCCATTGCCACTGCATAAATCCAGAATTCGTTCTCCAGATTGAACATCTAACAGTTCACCCACGACAATCGAACTAGGGTTTTGTGCTTGAACATAGCCCTTTTTGAATGCTTCAAGTTCATTAACAGCAATAGGGCTATCCACTTGCCAACAATTACTGAAAATCCGTGTCTGAATTTCGCAGCCCTGAGCTATTAGAGATGCTTCTGCTTCTGGCGAGTAAATGTTCAGCCAAAGTGTTGCGGGCTCGTTTAAGGCTTTTGCTATTTCTGTAGCTTGTGCTTTGCCAAAGAGGTCTTTCCAATCTTGAAAAAGCTCTTTAGGGATTGAATAGCGTGTATGAAGTGGACCGTCAATAGCTTCTACTTTTCTAAGCACGGCGTTGACCATGTTGCTCATGGGTTTATTGTTCTTTTTAGTAAGGTTTACCCATTCATTAACTGCTGCATGCGGGGCTGTACCTCGTTCTAGTAGCTCATAGCTACCAAGACGCAAGATATTTCGTACATCTTCAGGAAATTTGTCAGGTCGCTTGAGCAATGGTGCTAAGCACCAATCAAGATAATCTTGTTTACGAAGGCAGCCATAGATTAAATCAGTGAGAAAGCCCTTGTCTTGAGCGCTAAAATTACCTTTGCTTAGTGCACTAGACAGGGCTGCATTAGAAAATGCGCCGTGTTCAACACGGCGCATTATCTGTAAGGCTGTTTGCCTTACTGTGGTCATTGTTTAATCTCTATTCAAGATACTTGCGTAGTAAAGCAACCAAGCAACTGTTGTTGCTAAACCTGCTACATAAGTCATCGCTGCGGCTGTGAGTACTCTACGTGAGCCACTGTTATCGTCTGGTGTGGCAAGTCCTAGACGAGTCATCTCTGACATTGCACGTTTACTTGCATCAAATTCAATTGGTAGCGTGACCAGTTGGAACAAAGCAGCAGCGCCAAACAAAACCAAACCAATTTGTGCGATCAATATGCCAGCACCGCCTATAGCACTCGCTGCACCAAAGCCAATCATAACCATGATTGGGCCCATACTCTGACCGATTTGTGCAGGACGAAGCAGCGCAGTACGTGCTGCAAGTGGACCGTAAGCAGTATTGTGCTGAATTGCGTGACCAACTTCGTGCGCAGCAACTGCCATAGCAGCAACACTTGGTTGATCGTAATTACCTTCTGAAAGTCTAACAGCCTTTGCACGTGGGTCGTAGTGGTCAGTAAGTTGACCTGCTACAGGTTCAACAGTCACATCTGTGATGCCATTAGCTTCTAACATTGCTTTTGCAACGTCAGCGCCCGTTAAGTTGCCTGTATTTCTTACTTTTGAATACTTTCCATAGGTTGACTTAAGCCACCTTTGCATTAAAAACGGCACTATCATGCTAAATGCCATAACTATTAAGTATGTTGAGCTCATTTAAGAACCTCCTATAAAGCTATACTACTCGAAAATCAGTGACGGAACACGCACGAAAAACCCCAAAGCCAAGGTATATCTTCGTAAATTCAGGTGATCTGGACTTCGTTAACGAGCCAAGTATTTTTTAATGAACTTGCAGTATGTCAAATATCTTTGAACTTGCCAAGAATAGGCATTTCATATAAATCTGACGTTTAAGTCAAAGGGGTAACTGCTAATACCTCATTAACTAACTACAAGGCTGTTCATCAACTCATAATTACGAGTTTCTTGGTAAATTACTGTGAGATTGCTAACGCTTAGCTCGAGCCCTTTGCATAAAGATTGCTAGCAATCTATTCGTGTGATTCATAAGCTCACTTGATCAATAAGTCCACAAAGCGCCGTAACTATTTCATGTCACCTTATATCAATAATAATGACTTAATCAAATATTTAGACTTATCTTAATTTTAGTAGGGTTAAAAAAAATAAGGACTTAGTTTTTACGAATATAATTTTATGTGGCTTAACTCAAAGAAAATAAAATACAATTATGCGAATAAAGAATAAGCCATTTAATTTGTGTGTATAGTTTTAGTTTGTATCTTCGGGATTACTTTCTAAGCTAGTTGACTCATCCACTTCTGAAGCGTTTTGACTACCTGAAATTGCAGTTACCCGTAACTTTATGGCTGTTCTTTCATCGTCTTGCAACATGAGTTTGACAAAAGATGGCTGAATGTTTAGATCCAAGTCATCTTCTTCTAAGTAACTTCGAGCAATTGCAATTGCTTTAACTGCTTGATTTACAGCCTGCGCGCCGATTGCTTGAACATCTACAGCGCCTTCAGATCGCAGTAAGGCTGCCACTGCACCTGCGACTGAATTGGGTCTTGAACTACCTGAAACACGTAAAGTTTCTATTTTACTAACCTCCTGTTGGTAGCGAATAAGTTTAACGTAATTCGTGACATAGGAGACTTCGTACCATACCAACATAAATCAAAATTCATCTTTTGAATATTATGATAATTAACAATATATTACATATAGATTGGTATTAAAATAATGTCCTCATCTTATCCTATTGTGTTTATAAGTTACAATAGATTTTTTGGTGAATGAGGAGCAAGTCAGTAATTATGAAAGGTGCGCCCTATCCAAAGTTGACAATGAATTCAATGAATTCATCAAAAAGAGAAGTTTTTTGCTTTTTAAAATACTTCTAAGGTCCGTCCTTTTGAACTACGATCATCTCATAATTTGCTTAGATAGTCATTCAACCTTTAGCAAGATGCACCCAATTATGGCTTAAGGATTGACTTATAAATTAAATGAACATTGGCAATTTCTACAGATTTGAAATGGCCTATGTTAGAAGAAGTCAATTTTAAATTATGCTCTGTTTTTAGACTTGACTGTTTAGGTTATTAAATTGCTAATCCTAAACTTGATGTTTTGGCGAAATGAGTATGCGAATAGGCTTGTCCTTATAGTTAAAGCTGAAAGGTGTGTCCCAGACAAGCCTCAAACTTAATAAGTACTTTGGTTTTTTCAAAATTCAACGCAAAATACCCTATAGAAATCGAGTTTAGTGTAGATATGTTGTCGTCACAAAACATATCTACACCTATTTTATGTACGGCTATAACCTTGGTTCTTCTTAAGATAAGAAACTTTAGATAAAATTTTGTCTAAATTTATTCTAATAGGCACATAAGACAAAGGGTAATTGTATTGTGATTCAATTACCCTTTGTTAGAAAATTATTCTAAAAATTTGGACCAAAAATAGTTCCACGCATTTCCATAGGTTGAGCAAGAATTAGTAATGAAAAAGCAGCAAAGAAAAGTACATATAAGATGATTGGCCACATTGCAAGTACAGCCCTGTTTCCAAAGTCTCGAAATGCAATTCTTAGTGCAGTATAAAGTGCTAATATCGTGTACGATACTGTTATAGCTGCACCGATAGCAAAGAGCCATGCAGTTGGCACTATTTTTGACAAGCGCCAATTAGGATCAACGTCAAATCCACGATAAGAAAAAAAGTGCTCGAATACAGGAATAATAGTAAGTGCGCCTGTAAGAAAGTGGAAGATGTAATGGGCTGTCCAGAAGCCAACACCTAAAATAATGCTGACGTAGCCCCAACGCATAAGTGAGCTTTTGAATGAGGTGGCGTTTAGCTGACCAAAGCCTATTAGGTCAGCTAGCCAACTTGTTATGCTAGTAATGGCTAAACCAACGATCGCAATGATCACAAGAAATAACGCTAGAAGGAATGCTTCTGTAGAAGGTGTAGCTTGTAAGTTGAAATTTAGCGCTAACCAATCAGCAAATTGATAGTATTGAGGGACCATAGCCATTGCATTCATTAGACCGTAGTAGGTCAGCAATACCCCAAGTAACATAATGCCAAGTTTACTGTGTTTTATAGGTTTGGCTGATACTTTTTGTTTGATTGACTCAAGTGTTTTAGATGATTGCGCAGATGCAACTGATGTGGCAGCTAGTGATGGTGACCAGGGAGAGTGACTAAACTCCCAAGTGGGTGTTCGAAGACTTAACGCAACATTGTCATATGGGCAAGCTCTAACGCAATTAAAGCAACTTGTACAATCCATGTTGGAAGTTATGGTCGGAACATACAAATTGGTTTCACACCCTGGGAAAAAGCCAGTTCCATTTGGATTAGTAATGTCACCTATAGGAATAAATGCTGCTTGTGACCTAGTGACTTCTGTTGCATCTTCATAGCTTTCACGACCATGTAAACAAGGTTTTTCTATACAACTCTCGCAAACTGAAGTATTGACAGCAGTAATTTGAGTAGGTGAAATGCCTGAAACAACAAAATTGAAGTTGCCTAGCGGACAAACATATTTACAAAAAGTTCCTGCCGGAAATAGTGTGTCGATCACCAGTGCTGATCCAAAATACCCTAAAGCTAACCAAGCTGTTAATAAAGGGCTTGCCCATAAATCAAAGAATTCATAGCTAAAGAAGTAAATAAGCATTAAAACAATGACTAGATATTTATTTTTGAGTGCCTTTGGAAAAGTTAGTTTGTGGTTTACTAATTTATCAATTCGTTTTGTTAGGCCTCGTGTAAGCATAAGAGGGCAAGCAGCACAGAAGGCATTGCCAGCAAAGGCTAGCGCTAAAACAACTAAGCCACGGTAATGCAGCCAAACGCTAGTTGTGGCAATGTTTCTAGGCGCAAGTTGTCTGCCTGTAAAACCATCGATGATGACGAAGATTGCTAATATCAACAATGGAATTTGGAAGACAGCTCGAGCGTATTTCCATCTCACAAAACGTCTTAGTGGTGGGATGTTAAATAAATTAAAGCCTTTAGGTTGTTCAGGAAAGTGTGTAACGGGTAAAGATATTCGGTTCTCGTTTAGATTTTGGTTTAGGCTCATTGGCTACTTTCTACTGTCGTGTGAGCTTGAAAAAATTGATTAGATTTATATTTAATAGTTCCTAAATCTAATCGATTATCGTTTTTTATGTCATATTGAATTAGGACAATTTTTACTGATCCAACATCACAATATCAAATGTGAGGGTTTCACCATCAACCATCAAGCTAAATTCCCATGTGCCAGCCATTGCGAAGCTTAAGGTTGAACGATTAGACATAGCAGTATCTAGAATTGCTGTATTACTTGCTTCTAGCTCAGCTATAGACGATTTCAAACTATCAAAGTGCTCATGAGCGAGAGGAATAATTGTATCGTCCATTGCGTGTTGCATACCAGCCATTGAGTAATTGACACTAATAAGTTCATGCTGGTTTTCGCCTTCAGCAATATTATATACAAAGACTTCTGATTGACCTCTTGAAGATAGGCTTGGACTAGGTGCAAAGATAGTTGTAAAGGCTTTACCTGAAGGTGTAAATGCCTTATAGACACTTAAAGGTGTGGTGACTTCAGCGTTACTATCCCGAAAGATAAAATAATAAGTGCCTTGCTTTATAACACCTAAATCTATAGTTGTTATGCCTGATTCATCAAAG
>CALHRJ010000302.1 GCA_938038395.1 uncultured Deinococcales bacterium
CGCTTGTGCATCTCGTTCAATCACGCCATCCATACGAGGATTGGTAATCGAACCTGGGCAAATAGCGTTTGAGCGAATCTTAAATTCTCCTAATTCCATAGCGAGGGTTTTTGCTAAGCCAATTAATGCCCATTTCGATGCAGCATATGGAGAGCGTAAAGGATAACCAAAAAGACCTGCTGTCGAAGAGATAAAAATTAAACTCCCTCCACCAGCATCTTTGAGCATGGGTACAGCATATTTGCTACATAAAAAATGCCCAGCTAAATTAATATTCAAAGTTTGTTGCCATGCCTCAAGTTCGATAGCTTCAATTGCTGCAGTTGGACCAGCAATACCGACATTGTTTACAAGAATGTCTAAACCACCCAATAGTGATTTCATGTTCTCAAACATAGCCATGACACTAGTTTCATCTGAAACATCGCATAAACTGGTGCTGATGCCCTGTTCTTCACAACTTGTAAAGTTAGTGCTATCAGCATCGCAAATGTGAACGTGTGCGCCTTCTGCAACAAAGCCAAGTGCAATTGCGTAACCAAGGCCACTAGCGCCACCTGTCACTAGTACACGTTTCCCTTGAAGATTTAAGTTCATTATAGTTTATACTCAGATTCTTCTTTATCTAAGATGCCTTTGAGTGCGTTGAGATGAAGTTCGGAAAATGCTGTTGGGTATTCGTTCCATTGACGTTCTGCTTTAGCAGCGATTTCTTCAGGAATAATTGCTAACTCATGACCTGTTTGTAGGGCTAAGACTTGAACCTCGGCAGCCTTTTCTAAGTAATATAATTCATCGAATGCTTGTGCAATAGTTTCACCAATAACCATAATGCCATGATTACCCATAAACATAATTGTCTTTCCGTCTTGCATCAGCGACGCTACGCGTTCACCTTCACTGTCATCTAAGGCAAGGCCATTGTAGTCTCGGTCATAGGCAATTCGGTTGTGAAACCTACAGGCATTTTGGTCTAACATTAAAAACTCGAAGTCTTTAAGACAGGCCAAGGCTAAAGAATGTGGCGCATGCACATGCAGTATGCATTTGGCATGGGGGAGATGTTGGTGCAAGTGGGCGTGTAAGTACCATGCGGTTGGGTCAGGTGCATTGTCTCCTGTGTAAGTGGAGGGGTCGTCTGCATCGAGTAGCAATAAATCGCTTGCCTTAACTTGTGAAAAATGCATACCTTGAGGTTGGAGAAGGAACTGTTTGCCATCCTCTGTTAGTGCAAAGCTAAAATGATTAGCAATAGATTCATGGTAGTTATAACGTGCTGCCCAGCGAAATGCAGTAGCTAAATCGATTCTTGCTTGTTGTTCTTGAGTAGAGTGTGTTGTCATCTAAATTCCTTAGTTGCTTCTGTGCTGTAAAAACAAAATAGACCGTTGAACGGAAAAAACCGAACGGTCTAAAACTAGGTAAAGCAAAGTGTTAGTTTCATTTATAGTATGATTGCTATATAGCGTTCACTTTATTCAGGCACATAGAGAATGTCTATTAAATTTCTTCCAACGCTCGTTAAAGGCAACTTCACCCTGTGCCGCTAGTTGGTCTCTAGTACTAAACCATTCTTCAGCCCAAACTTGGGCATCTGTCAGAACCTCTTCAGGATGTTTTTGGCTTCGTGCTACAAAACCCGGAAATATTTCTCGCCCAGAATTTTGACCAATAACATTATAACGAAGGTCAAAGCTCCAGCGAATTTGCTGGGAGTTGTTTTCTAAAGAGCCATGTTCAGTTAGTTGATGCAGTAGCACTAGGCCACCTTTTTTAACAGGCATAGGCGTAATCTTTTCTTGTGGAATTAATTCATCTGGTATGAATATTTCTGCTGAGCTAAAGCTGTTGCCAGGACAGTGCATACTCACAGCGTCTTTGTGACTACCAGGTACGCAAACCATACAACCATTTTCTTCTGTAGCATCTGTAATGGCCACCCAAACGGTCAGCATGTTTATGTCGAGTGCATCATCAGTCAGTACAGCTTCGTCCTGATGCCATCCAGTTCTGGCAATATTGGAATCAAGTGCTTTATTTGCTAATGCGTTTTGAGGTGGTTTGATTCGAGTGTGTTGCACAGGATTACTATATAGCTCAGGTCCAATGATAGATTCGGCAATATCCAAAATCTTCGGGTTAGAAAGTAGATGTTTGAATACTGCTGGGCCAGCATTTAAACTAGCATCGGCGTCCATGCTGTGTAGCAAGGGTAATGATATATCTAGGTGTTGATAGATAGCGTACATATCATCAAGCTCTTGAAGGATTTTGGTGTAGCGTTCTTCAAATCCAAAACTACTATAGTCTTGTGATAATTGACCTGTAGCGATTAGCTTAGGTACTTCACGGTCAAGAATAGCTTCATATTCTGATCGAATGTTTTCAATATCGTTTTCATTTAATACATTTTCTACAATTAAGTAGCCATTGTTGTTAAAAAATGTAAGTTGCTCCTGAGTGAGTTTAGGCATGGCGCCTCCAATCAAATGAAGTGGTAAAACATGGGCACGTCCTGAAATAAAATCATAATGCGATAAACTTTACAGTTTTGCTTTAGACCAGTTCCAAAATCATTTAAATTTGCTTGAGCCAAACTGCGGACTAATTTGGGGAAAGGTCCATAAGTCTAAATTCTAGGACGAAAGATACGACGACGAATAAACTTGGGATTATTGATGGCAAGTAAAAGACTCAAGATAATAAAGGCACCTCCGATTGCTTGTGTGGGACTAATGTTTTCGGATAGAAGCAAGACTGACCAAACGATTGTTAAAAAAAGTTCTAGTGGGAAGAGTAAAGAGAACTGTCCGCTGCCAATATGCTTAACCGCTTCAAATAAAAGTAGCTGTGCAACGTATGTACCAATGGATGCTTGATACAAAATTAACCACCAAGCTGTTGGGGTAAAAGTATTGAATGCTACACCATCACTAAGGTTTATAAGACCAAAAAACACTGCTGTAAACCCAGTTATGTAGAGCATAATTGTTCTACCTTTATATTGGCTTAAAGAGCGCTGCATAATTACTAAGTAACAGGCGTAGATACAACAAGCTGCAAGTGCGAACAAAACACCATTTATGTTTACAGAACCACCAGGTCCAATAATTAGGTAAACACCAAACAAACCAAATACGATTCGAATCGCTTTACGAATCGTAAATTTCTCGCCCATAAAAGTCAAAATGATAAGCGTGACAATTGGGAAGACTGAAAAAATCATGCTAGCAACGGAGGCAGAACTATAATTCAATGCAGTTGTGTAGCCATACATACCCAGCACAAAACTAAGACCGCAGAGCATACACCAAAGTATTGCCTTGTTTGGTAGACGTTCAGGTATGAGACCTCGTACAAAGGACATTACTAAAAACAGTACACTGGCGATGAGTAATCTGATGAAAAGTAGGTCGGCTGCCCCCACACCTTCATTGAGGGTAAGTTTAAGGACTATCGGTTGAAAGCTGTATACAAAAGTTGTAACTATTGCAAATAGCCAACCTGTTCTTAGTGCATTTGAGCTTTGATTTAGGTTGTTAGTTACTAAAGGGTTTGTTACTGGATTCTGCATAGAGTTACTTACCTAGTACGGTCAGCTACGGAGTTATATAAAATGCGAATGTAAAAGTTTGTGGTTTTTTGACTATTCTTCAAATTGCGGTTCACGACTGAAGATACGATGCACCATGGGTTCAAAAAATTCAACTGGTTTAGACTCAAACTCTGGGTCAAAACAGTTTTGGTCGTAATAGTGGCAGAAATCAATACAATCTTGATACCACGGATGGTCTTTGTACTCATCTCTAGCATTACGGTCTTCACCCTTATGATGTGCGTAGTAATAGCGTTGGAACAAACCATGGTGCTTGACAATCCAGCAAGTTTTTTCGCTCATAAAGGGTCTAAAGATGGCAGCAGTCATTTCGCCATGAGTATAGGGTGCGAGTATGTCACCAATGTCATGTAGGAGTGCAGCCACAATCATTTCTTCGTCTTCGCCTCTGTTGTAAGCGTGCGTGGCGGATTGTAAGGAGTGTTCGTAGCGAGAGACTTTATAGCCACTTAAGGAGGTTTTTAAAGCGTCTAAAGAGTCTAATAACCTGTTGGCTAGGGTTTCGTTGTATTTATCCTCGAGTTCATCTAAGAATTCGTAGTCTTCTTTGGTGCCGTTTTCCATGTGGGAAAAGCTAACTGTTTGCATGATTTATTCTCCTGTCGAAGGTGTTTTTGTATGAGGGTGGGTGAAGGGCTAAAGGGAGGGCTCGAGCCCTCCCTATAACCAAACTAAATTGATTGTCAGTGATATTCACTCTAAAAAAATAGTCCAAGACACAACAAACACATACGAATAATTGAAGCATCGTCTGGGTCTTAAATGTGTATGGTCGAACACTTGCTAGGGTCATCAAAATCAGCCCCAAATCTCTCAGAGTTCTACAATACGGAAAGTCGTCCGTTTTTGTTAGTTGGATGATTCTAGGCTTTTAGGGAGTCGTTTGTCAATAGTTTTAGAAGCTAGGGTGCATC
>CALHRJ010000303.1 GCA_938038395.1 uncultured Deinococcales bacterium
AGAATTTTCAGCGATTAGCATGTTTTTGATTTTCAATCAAAAACTGCATGCTGCGTCTAAAAAGACTACAATTGGCATATTAATTTAGCCAAATGAATATTTAAGCTAGGACGCAGCCTTATACTAAACTGAAAGAGAAATGTCATAGTCATGTTGTCGCTTGTATCTTCAAAAGAACCGAAAGATGAGCACTTTCCAACTATGCTTATTTTTGGCATTACGACATTCTTGATTCATTTCGGTATTATTCCTAAATCAAACCCATAGGCCAATCTTACCTGACTGAAAAGATAAAAAGTTGAGTCCTGTAGCAAGAGGATCTCGCCACAGGACATCGAAGGAGTTGTCTTATTTAGTGTGTATGATGAAGACAAGAATAGTGTATATAGATTACATTTCAGAAAAGTTGTGGCTTTTTAAAGGTAGTTTTTGGACATTAATAAAAACTTAAGGAAAGTTATGGATTGCCATTATTATCGCTCTAATTACCTTTATTTTCCGAAGGTTCATTGGAGATTTCTTCAGTGTTTGTTTCCGAAGATGCATCTTCATTAAGATTGCTACTTTCTTCTACTTCTTCTGCCAATGCATAATCAAATCCAAATTGGCGTATCAATCTTCCTTGATACGAAATAACCGCTCGCCAATAGCCAGGTGTCACTAGAATATCTTTCGGCAATACAAAGCTAATCTCTTTAGACTCAGATGAGGATGCATCAGGTACTTCAAGCCATTTAGAATCTGAGGCTATTTCTTTACTCAGAGGGTTAAACCACTGAACAGCTAGCCAATCGCTTTTAGGAATTTCTGTAATCGTTACATCTAAGCGTAGTTGTTCTTCTTCTAGCGAAAGCCCTTTAGAATCTGATAGTAAAAACCTTGCATCTCGCATTTGCGGATTTGCAGGTATCAAAGGTACGTACATAAATGTACAACTGCTGCATAGCAATAAAACACCTAGGGTAACTACCAGTCCTACTGATTTAGATTTGATATGCATCATAGTTAGATTGCCTCTGGTAAAAGTAGTGCAGCACTAAGGGCTACTGGCGCAGTTTCCGCACGTAAAATCCGTGGTCCAAACCGAATTGCCTTGGCACCTTTAGTGACTAATTGTTGGACTTCTTCATCGCTTAAGCCACCTTCTGGTCCAGAGATACAGAGTACATTCAATTCTCTATTTAGATTCACCGGCTTCATGACATCCACAATCTTTTCTGAACTATAGGGGTCGGTACAAAGACTGACTTGAAAATCACCATTCTCAACTGTGGATTCTAAGTCTGCGAAACTCAGACAGTGATTAACTTCTGGAATGAAACTACGACCCGATTGTTTGGTGGCTTCTTGGGCAACGCGCCGCCAGCGCTCGAGCTTGTTTGCTTTTAATTCACGCACGTCACAGTATTTACTTTCAAAAGGAATAAAGCTATAAACGCCTAGTTCAGTACATTGGCGGATGATGTCTGCCATTTTGTCGCCTTTAAGTAGTGCTACGGCTAGGTGGATGCGTAAGGTACTTTCAGTGGTACTTTTTTGTGCGGGGGATAGCTCGAGCCTCACCCTACCCTTTTCAATATCAACTACGCTACCCTCTGCCTCAAAGCCTCGACCATCAAAAGCCCGTATCTGCTGTCCAACCTTTATCCGCAATACATGCGAAAGGTGATGTCCTTGTTGGCCACTTAAAACAGCTTCACCCTCTACCAATTCTTCAACAAAAACTCTATGTACACGTGCAGGTCTCATTAGTTTATAAGTATAAACATAAATTACTGAAAAAGATGGCAATATATTCCAAAAGAAAAAGCATTGGTAATGTAACCAATGCTCAATCTATAATTTTGAACTGCCACTTAAGCAGGTAAAACTCTCGTAATGCGCTGCTTGACATTCTCCTTACCTAACTTCAAAGAAACAGGCAAACGGTAACGAAGATAAGCAAGTGCTTCTTTGTGAACTTTTGGCAGGGTTTCAAACACAAAGTTATCAGCAATTTTCTTGATGCTACTAGAAAGCGTCGGATAAGGGAAAATCATATTCGAAAGCTTGTATAGCGAAATATTTTGATAGATAGCTAAAGTCAAGACTGAAATCATCTCAGAAGCTTTAGGCGCAACTATCTCTGCTGAAAGCACCTTACCTGTTAAGCGCATCGCATGAATTGTGATGAAGCCATGCTCTAGACTCTCTGTATAACCTTTATCGTTTGTCTTTAGTTCAATCGTATAAGACTTGATAAGTTCAGGATGATATTGCTTTTGTAGTGTTTCTAAATTTGGTCCAATTTGAGAAACCTCAGGGTCACTGAATGTTGCACTTGGGTAGGCAGGCTCAGCATTTAGTCTTGGTAAGAATGGCATTCCTAAACGCATAACTAAGCGTCTACCTTGAGCATTTGCAGAGTGAGTGAAGTTAGATTGCGGTGTAACATCACCAATCGCATAGATTCCTTTGACATTGGTTGCGCTGTAAGCATCAGTCTCGATACCACGACGGCTAAATTCTACGTCGGTATTTTCTAAACCGATGTTGTTGACATTAGCAGCACGTCCAATTGCAAGAAGCACCTTATCAACATTTTCTACAACCTCACCATTTTCTAAGTGAAGGCTACTCGTAGCGTCGTCATAGTGAGTTGCTTTAGTACCCACTTGAACATTCACACCTAGATTCTTCAATTGACTATCCATAATCTCAGATGTTTTCTCACTCATGATAGCCATAACTCTTGGCGCTAAATCAATTAGGGTAACGTCGCTACCAAGCTTCTTGAAGGCGAAGGCCATCTCTGTACC
>CALHRJ010000304.1 GCA_938038395.1 uncultured Deinococcales bacterium
GTTTTTAAAAATTGAGGGTACGAATAGGGGTACGAAATTAAAATTGGTAAAATTTTTTTAAGAGAAAAAAATGAAAACCCCGTACTAGACGGGGTTTTCTACTTGGTGAGCAATGACGGGCTCGAACCGCCGACCCTCTCCGTGTAAAGGAGATGCTCTTCCAGCTGAGCTAATTGCCCAAGTTGAGAAGTTTCACGGTCTTTAGTATACACTAAAAACATCTTCTCGGAAAGTGGTGACCCGTACGAGATTCGAACTCGTGTTGCCACTGTGAAAGAGTGGAGACCTAACCGCTAGTCGAACGGGCCATACTTTTAAAACATTTCGCAATTTAGAAGAACTCTAAATTGCTAGCTATCGGTACCATCAAATCTCGGTTAAAACTTAATGGTGGGTCGTGTAGGGCTCGAACCTACGACCCGCTGATTAAAAGTCAGCTGCTCTGCCAGCTGAGCTAACGACCCAATAGCGAAGAAAAGTATACGTGCGGGTTTGTCCCCTTGTCAAGCGCACATTTGCCCTTTTGGATTTAGCTCAATTCATCACTACTTAATTCAAGTTGTAAGGAAGATATTTTTCTTTTTTGCTAGGGTCATTTTAGCAAAAAAAGGCACCTTGCAGTAAGTTTTACAAGGTGCCTTTCGGATGTTTTGTACAGCCTATTAAGAATTCTCTAGGCTTGCTGTTTTAGCTTTTGCCTTAGATCTATTAAAAGTCACAAGCAAAGACAAGATAGTAATCAGGGTAAAGGCTATTGCAGACATAAATGGAATGGTTATAAAGCCAGCCCAGTTGATGTAGGCGTAGTCACAGAGGGCTGCACAGCCGTTCTCTTGAGGTACTAGACCCTTTTGTAGCCCATAGTGGAAGAATGCATTGCCCATACCTATAAGGCTCAGAGGGAGCGTATAGAAGATAACGGAACGGTCGTTGCGAATGGCTGCGATTCCAAATAAGAGTACTAGGGGGTACATGAGAATGCGTTGGTACCAGCAATACTTACAGGGTTGGAACAAGCGTACTTCGCTGAAGTATAAACTGCCCGCCATTGCTACAGCAGCTACTATAAAGGCCAGGAAGAGAAGAAAGCGGCTCGAGCGCAACATCTATCCCTTAATTACCGGCAGTTGCTAGCGCAGCATTCACTGCTGCTGAAATTGCCTCGTAGCTAGGATCACTTCTGCCATTGGTCTCGACCATTTGATCATTAACAAATACTGTTGGGGTAGAAGTAACACCAAGTCCACGGCCAAGCGCAAGGTCAGCATTTACAGTATCAATGTGGCGACGTTCTTCAAGGCAGGTTTCAATTTCAGTTGCGTCTAGACCAGGAACATTTGAAACCAGTTCAGATAGACCTTTAGGACCATAAGTGACTCTATTTTGTGCACGCATAAGCACTGTTTTGTAATCCCAGAAAAGTGCTTCGTCTTGCTCATAAGCACATTCGCCTGCCATACCAGCCATAAGTGAGTTTGCACCTAAGAATTGATTATTGATGAAAAAGAATTCAGCTTCGCCATTTTCTAAAAAGTCATCTTTGAGTTGGGGAAGAATGTTTTCTGTAAAGGTTGCACAGTGTCCACAGGTAAAATCTTCAAAAAGTGCGATTTTAACTGGGGCGTCATCACTACCAAGTGATGGCTGGATACTATAGTCGATACTACTTGAGCCAGCTGAACCACCTTGTCCACCTGCAAACTGTGAGTAGATAACAAAGGCGATGGCTGCTGCAATAATTGCTGCCAAAATAGCAATAATTATGCGGTTGGTTGATTTGGTCATAATAATCTCCTTCTTAAACTTTGGGTTTTAGGTAGAAGCGTTTTTAGGTTAAAACTCTAAAACCCAAATTGTGTGATGTTACAAAACAAGTGTTTTTGTCAATCAAAAGCTTAAGGAAATAGCTTGAGGAAAAAGAGTTGGGATAGTTCCATTAAACTTGTTTTTTCAGTCAACAAAACCTTATTTGGTAAGGCCACATATCTGTGATTAAGTATAGTGTATTTTTTTGACTCTGACATAGGTCATAGCTCGCATAAATACGCTTATAAGTAGCTTGCGCCCAACATGTGGAATGTTAAAAGCGAAACACCAATGAAAGTTATCCTATGACTCTTTTGTGAAGTAAATATGTAAAGTTAAGCCTTGAACCACCATAATGCCTTTATATACGGCATCTTAGGTGAAAGTTTGCCTAAGGGCATCTGTTAATCTTCTCCAAAATTGCCCATAAAAGGTGCATGATTTTCATACGTTGAAGCCATATCATAGGTACTATGAAGGTTTTTTGGGGTTGTAAACTAGTTAGATTAACTAAAGGAGATAGGGTGTACGGGAGTACAAGAAGTAGAAAAGCAAGTATTGGTATTTTAATTTGTATGGTTTGTGTGTTACAAATCTCAGTGTTCCAAAGCGGCTTAGGGCAGGCTGCAGGACAGGGCTTGGGCAATAGTGCAGGAGATAGCACAGGAACTAGCGCAAGCGCTCAAGCACATTATCCTTTGATTGATATAAGTCGCTTATCTGAATATATCGGTGCGCCTCAGCGCTTATTTGTAAATACTGAAATTGTTGATGAGCCAACATTAGGTAGCCCAGATGCAAAATTGGTTTTGATTGAATTTAGCGATTTTAATTGCACTTCTTGTGCGCGCTTTCACGGTTCGTCTTTACCAGAGCTTATTGCTAATTATGTCGATACAGGGAAGATGCGCTTTGTCTACCGAGATTTTGTAGGTGTTGGTGGTAGCATTTCTCTAAATGCCTCACTCGCAGGCAACTGTTTGCATGATCAAGTTGGTACCGATGATTATTTCCCTTTGATGAATGAACTTTATGGCAGTTCTGGTCGAAAGACAATGAATAAGTTCCTTGAGCTTGCAAATCAGCAGGGGCTCGAGTACGTAGCTGATGATTTACTGTTGTGTATTGAAGATAAAGTATTTTCTCCAGAAGTATACGACGATATCAATGCTGCCTATGCTGTAGGCATTCGTGGCACACCTGCTTTTATTTTAGGTTATGAAGCATCTGATGGGACAGTTGATGGCTTGCTACTTCTTGGTGCTGCACCTTTTGAAAAGTTTGCAGCATTAATAGATCAATTTTTGGTCGCATACGATGTTTTGGCATTTACAACACATCCTTTACCTGAAAAACTGAGTAGTAATTACTAATTCTGAGAGCTAAGGACATTTCAATTGCGTTTCGCACCATGCAAAGCGCAATTTTTTGTTAAGACCAGTATTTGTAAAATAATGCATGGTTTGTATGCTTTTTTTTAAAGATATGGAAAATATACATCAAGCATCTCTAAAACGTTTGTTCTGTGAATAGTTCTAGGTGCTTTCTTTAGATAACGAAGAATCAGAGATCTTTACGAAGCTTGTTCTATGAAAATTTGTAAGTGTTTTCCCTTAGATTAGTGCTAAACTAGTCCAAGCATGAGTCGCAAACGGGTTACTTCAATTGATGTTGCAAAGGCAGCAGGTGTTTCTCAGTCTGTTGTTTCACGTGCTTTTACTCCTGGTGCTAAGGTTGCGGCTAAAACCCGTGAACATGTTTTAGGCGTAGCAAAAGAATTAGGCTATCAGCCTAGTGCACTTGCAAGGGGCTTAGTCAAGCAAGATTCAAATCTTGTTGCGATTTTGACCAAAGCTAGTCGTAACCCAATTCATAATCAAGTACTACATCAGTTATCTGAGGGTTTACAGGCTATTGGTAAGCAGAGTTTACTTATTCAAGGTGATAACGAATCAGAGGTGAGTCAACTCTTGGAGGCCGCTAGGCAGTACCAAGTACAGGCTGTGATTGTTTTATCCATAAGCTTGTCTTCAAATTTAGCATCTGAATTTGCCAATACGGGTATACCTATCATTTTGTTTAATCGTTATTTGGGCTCGAGCCTACATAACAATAATCTTCCAACGAGTCTTCCTAAAGGCTCAGGCTATTTTACAGTCGCTTGTGATAACCGACACGGTGGGCGCATTATTGCTGAAAACTTTTTAAGAGCTGGCCATGAACGTTTTGCCTTCATTGGTGGACAGCCAGACACCTCAACTAACCAAGATCGACGCCTAGGTTTTATTGAAGCTTTAGGTGAACGCAACATATCGTTATCCTATTCTTTAGAACAAAGCTATAGCTATGATTGGGGCCGTGAGGCTGCCAATATGATTTTTTCACGTTCTTCTAAGCCAGATGCACTTTTTTGTGCGAATGATTTGATCGCGCTAGGTGCGCTAGATGCTTTGCGGTTAGAACATAAGGTTAGTGTGCCACAAGATGTGGCTGTGGTAGGGTTTGACGACATTGAGGCAGCAGGTTGGCTTTCTTATAGGCTGACCACAGTTAAGCAGCCGTTGAAAGCTATGGTTGAACAGAGTATTGATTTTATTGATAACCGCTTGAACTCAATACTTGAAGAATCTGAAGTTCAGCTTATTAAGGGTGAGTTTATAGAAAGAGATACGACGTTGCCGACTATGCCTACGGCTCGAGCTAAAGCTTGGAGCTAAA
>CALHRJ010000305.1 GCA_938038395.1 uncultured Deinococcales bacterium
TCGCTACGTTTGGCGGCGTATATGCTTACTTTATCCTGTTGGCTCGAGCCTGCCTGCACCCCAACATTACCAAACTTCCCGCCTTGCCCATCATAATTACGGTACATCCTAAAGGCATAACTGACAGGATCGGTAGTTTCAGGATTTGCCCAAAACATCGCCATATCCAAACCCTCACGCCCAAATATGCCAAGCACATCCGCTTGTGCTAAAGCCCCATTGATATGTTTAGTAGCACCCCAGTTATACTCAGTAATGGCAAGCTTTGTTTCTGGATATTCTGTAGCTATTAGCTGCTTCATACGAGGTATAAGCTGCACTTCTTGGTTGATCCAACTTTCATCTAAGTAGCTACTATCCCAAAGGGTTCGGGTTGACTTTAAACGGAGTGCTTGGGTACTGGCCGATACATTATCGGATATTGCAACATCTTGTTGTTGTGGGTAGAAATGTATATCAAGGTAATCGAGGATTCTTTGACCGTTGTTTTGTTCATGGATTTTCATCTGTTCCAGGTACCAAGCTAAAAAGGGCTTACCACCGTGTGCATTGCGGTCAGGTGGGTTGTTCCAAAAAGCGCCTCCTGCTGCAATATCTTTCGCTGAATATTCATACGCCGTCCAGCCCCACACGACAGGACCAAGAATTTGTGCATTAGGGTTAACTTCTTTGATAGCAGGTGCATAGCGGTAAGCAAGGTCACGCAGGTCGTCATAACCCACAGGTTCAGGATGCACATCGCGGTGGGTTGAGTTCCAAAGCATCGGCTCATTATCGAGGGCTACATAGCCAACAGTGTCGTTGCCATAGCGTTTGTTGATGTAGTCGAGCCAGTCCTTTGTATAGCTTTCGTCAATGCGTTTACTGGTGTCTTCAGGTGAATTTCCGTAGAGTGCTTTGCCATCTTTATACCCATTACCACAGTGTGGTCGCCAAGGTTCCTCAGTCGAATCTTGTGGACCGTATTTACTCACATCAAAACCGCAGTCATCATTTCGATCCTTGGGGGTCCAACCAATCAAAGGAGCAGTGAGTAGGGTTTCAGTACTGGATGCTATATTTTGTTGAATGAATTTGTTGAAAGTTGCAGTTGCTGGTAAGTTGTTTTCATCCACGCCATCTTGTACACCTTCTGGCACATTCAAAAAGTACCAATCGTTAGCTTTATTGCTTACGCTTAACTCCCAATTATAACGTGTGGTTGCGTTACCACCCCAACGGTTTATGGGTAGGTCTAGTTCTTTGGCAAGGTTTGGATTTGCAAAGCTCATGCCATAGATGTGTGGGTTGATTTTGCCTTGTTCAACATTTGGATTAACTGAAAGGGTTACTTCAGCTGTGCCAGTTGTGGGTGTTGTGGGTAGGGGAGTGCTATCGGTCACGAGGTATATGTCAGATATGTAGAAAGGCTCGAGCCCATTCCCTGTACTATCTTGCCAAGCTACACCTACTATAGGCGACCGATCATGATTTATAGAATACTGCTTCATGTCAGTAGTTAGTTCTATGCCTTGAGGATCTGTAAAGTAGCCATCTCCGTCGAAGCTTACATTGATTTTTTGACCAGTGCCGTTGCCCAAGGCTCGAGCCTGAAACACAACCTTAGTCACATCTTTGATTGCCTCACCACCCGTATGCGGACGTAAAGCACCCCAAGCATCTGTGATGTGAATTTTCAATGCTTGATTTTCAATAGTTGCTTCTGTACCCCAAGACCAATTCTTAAACGGCGCAACAAAGTCATTGCTAAATATCTCTACTCGGCTTTCAGTTGGCGTTTGTTTAGCAGGTGGATCATTGTTAGTTTGGGTTTGCATTGCCGAAGTCATACAGCTTTGTACGATTATGGCGATTAATGCAACGGTGAAAAAATAACTTATACGTTTCATATCTACTCCTTAAGTTTTCCATAGTTGTATTTGTATAACGATTGCAACTATAACGAGTTAAGGCGTTGATTGACTTTAGAAATATGCTAAGCGGTTGTTATTGAGAAGTGAGAGGTAAAATTTAGTGATGGAGGCAACCCCTTGCCATCCTGAACCAAGTACATAGAGCGCTTTACAATGACTCTAACTATTCAATTGAAGTAAGTTGGATATTGCCTAATAACAGCGTCTATCTGGGCTGATTCAACATTGCTTTTGATTTCTTGTAATTCTGGTGGGAGTTGTACGTCAAACTCTTTAGAAATGCGTTCTTCGTACTTAACAACTAAACTTAGGGCCCTATCTGGTTGACGTTTTTTTATATAAATAATGGCAAGTTTAAAGATCATTTCGTCTGACCATGGGAAGATAGAGGTGTGCTTATGAGCTAAAAAGAGCGCTTCGCGTAAATCCTTTGCACTATTAGCGCTATTACTGCTATTTCCTTCGAGCAAAAGTTCTTCAATTACCTGATGGTACATAAAATTCAAAACCTCACGCCAAATCGTTTGTTGGTGCAGTAGCCATTTCTCGAATTCGCTCGATGCTTCGAATTCTATCCCTGTTAAAAAATCTCCAGTATAACTTTCAATCGCTTGTTTTGAGGCTGCTATCGTACCTTCATCATGCAATGCTAAAAAGCGAATTGCATCTGTTTGTTGACGAACTGCCTTATTTATGACCAGTGTTTTGGTTGTGCTTTTGACAAGATTTGGGGCAGTCTTTTTAAGTTTACTCAATAGGACGCGCAGGCGGTCGTTAGTGGGTTGTTGTTCTGGAGTCCAGAGTAGTTCTGCGATGTGGTTTCTGGGGGTTGGGGTGAGTTCTAAGCAGAGGTATGCAATTAAAGCAAAAGAACGAGCAGAACGCAGTTGAACTTCTGTACCGTCAATTAGAATTTGAGGTTTACCAAGTAAATTTACGGTTATTTTAGTTTGAGAGATGTTTTTAGCGTCTGAAGGACTTAGAATCGGCTGAAAGTCATCAGCGCTAAAGTCATAAGTCACAATTGACTTATAGGGGTGTTCTGTGGGTTGGATAAGGCGCATAAGATAGAAACCGTTCAGAAAATCTAAAATAGAGGATTTATACCAAAGCTAAGGCTTTAGTTTGACTTAGTTGCAAAACTCGTATTACCCATTGACTTAACTATACATGGGAAATGTTTAGTTTGTGTGTAGGTAGATAACACTTGAGGCTTATAGCAAAAGAATGTCTTGTTGTTGGAGTTTAGCCTGATGGTATTGAATAACTCTTGAATATTGAGGAATAGCAATATTTGATAAGTGCCAAAGCAATCTGTACGAAATTACTATCAGAAAAGCATGATTTACGTGCTAAACTATAAATATGAAGGGCAAAGCTCAAACCTTAAAACAAACTGTAAAGAACCTAGACCCTCAAGATTCTCTAGAAGTTGAGGAGTTAGATAGTTTTTATATAGATCGTAAAGGTAGTCCAATCAAAAAGCTTGCGATTGAGCTTGAAGATATGGATGATGAAAAGTACCTATTTACAGGCCATAGAGGTTCAGGGAAAAGCACAGAATTAGCGAAGTTGGAAAAAATCCTAGAAGATTCGCACACTGTGATTAGGTTTTCAGTTAAAGATTATCTAGATGTTCAAGATCTTGACTATCAAGATGTTTTGTTATCAATCTTTTTTGCAACTGCTGATTACATTATTGATGAGCAATTGAAGATTAGTCAATCAGTCCAAAATACGATTGAACGTCTTTGGGATTTTGATGATGAAAAAGAA
>CALHRJ010000306.1 GCA_938038395.1 uncultured Deinococcales bacterium
TAAGTACTATGACCATCTCATGCGTGACGAAACTGGAGATATCACCCCTGCGGAGCGTGAGATGATAGCTGTTGTTGTCTCGGCTGAAAATCGTTGTGAGTACTGCTTAGGGTCACACACATCTTACCTTCGTGGTCAAACTGGTAATCCAATCCAAGCTGAATTATTATCACACAATTATAGACGTGCTGACTTAAGTACTAGAGAACGAGCTATGCTTGACTTTGCGGTAAAAATGACAAATGAATCTGAAAAAATGTCGCCTGATGACTTAGATATTTTGCGTGCAGAGGGGTTTAGTCATGAAGCTATATTTGATATAGCACAAGTTGTAGCTATGTTTAATTTTAGCAACAGAATGGGCAATGCTCTGGGCTGGAAGCCAAACCCGTCTTATTACGGAGATCATAGAGACTATCCAAAGCTAGATGAAACAAGCTAAGTTTACAGCCTTTTAAGTTTAGAGCCTTCTTTGGAGAAATATATTTATAGACTGCGATGTACACAAATAGCGCGATATAAAAGAACTTTTTCTGCTATCAACTATGCACTTAATCCTCTTAAAACTGTTCTACCTTTGCGTGTCAAGGGGGTTGGGTAAACACCTTTTTCAAAATGATTGACAATTTAATAATCTGCACTATTGGCTTGAAAAATAAAGCATAGTTTTAAATGACTTCTTTTAGTATCGGTAAAATCCAAATACAATACTACTACAGTAATGTGAGACTGTTCATCTCCTGTAGAAGTTGTTCCTAAGCACAATGTATGTCTATTTCAATGTTTATGTCTAACTTGAACGTCACTTGAAAATCCAAAGTCAAAAATAGTGCGTAAAACGACACTCTACAACATCAAAAAAAGTAGCTCCTTTTTCAAGGAACTACTTTTTTATTAGAATTTTAAAACTCTAAAGTTTAGCGTCTGTTTTGTGTTGCAGTGATCTCTGTACCACGACCACCAGTGATTACAATTTCTTCACAATAGGTAGTATAACCATCAGCTACAACAGTTAATTCATGCTGTCCTGCTGGAAGGTCACGAATACGACCTGTTGTACCACTAGCAATTGTTCCATAGTCCTTACCGTTGATAAACACACGTGGATTTGGAGCAGTTGGTCTTAGGACTAGCGTACCTACCGCTGGTGGTGGTGGTACCATTGTTGACGAAATGCTTCTATTTTGATTTGCAGCTACAGTAAATTGCTGACTTGCATCAGCATATCCAGCAATTCTATAGGTTGCTGTATAGGTACCTGCATTAAATTCTAGTGCGCCTGTTGGTGTCGTACCAACTACATTACCGTCTACATAGACAGTTGCGCCACGTGGGTTACTATCAAAATTAACAGTGCCTCTTGGTATGACTTGAACCATGTTTACACTTACATTTTGGTTGCTATTTGCACTGACACTGAAGCTCTGGCTCGTGTCTTGATATCCAGCTCTTCTAAAAGTAGCAGTATAAGTACCTGCTGGGTAAGAAATAGCACCTGTTGGTGTTTGACCTGCATTAACACCATTTACTAAAACAGTTGAACCACGTGGGTTACTGTCAAAGTTAACTGTGCCTTGACGAGCAACTGGGGTTAGCGTAGCAGTAATATTTGTTGATTGACCGCCCAGAACATTAACATTTTGTTCGAAAACATCGTAGCCATCTACAGCAATACGTACACGATGAGCGCCTGCTAATGCTTCAACAGAGATTGCTTGACCAGCTCTTGTATAACCACGGAAGCTGTCATCGATATATACAGCAGCGTTGTTTACATTAGCTGTTACTGATAATGCACCGTAGATTGGTGGTGGTGGTGGTGTGTTATCTACAACATAGAACAGAACTGTATCTGTAACCCAGTCATTTTGCTCAATAGGATTAACAATGATTGAAAGTGTTCTAGCGAAGCCTTGCTCACCAATATTACTTGAAGCAAAGTTTGGATCTGTACGGAAGTTAGCAAGTTCAGTTACATCTAACTGAGTCTTACTTGCAACAGCGATAACTTTGTCTAGACCCATAGGTGCATCAACACTAAAGCGATACGCTGCGCCGACAGGTGGGAAGGTTTTGGTTGTATTTGCAGCTACATAGTTGTCTTTACCTGCATCATCAAAACGGTTAGGAATGATTTGGTTAATTGTGCCGTCTGAACGGACATTAAACAAATAAACATAGCTATCTTGGTTGGTGCGTACACTCAGTGAAATATTGTCACCTAAGTTATAGGCAGGTGCTAAATCACCACTTGTGTCTTTATCTACAAAAACCTCAACATCATATGCTTCGGTTGCATACGGGTTGATAACTATTGATTGCGGGCTGATAATAATATTTTCTTGTGCCAGAGCTGGTGAAAACAAAAATGTTGCTAGGCCAGCGAGTATTAAAGCGAGTTTTCTCATTACAGGAAACCCCTTTCTTGGAATTTCATCTAAGCTTATCTCAGGTTCAATCTATGGTTAGTGGGTTGAGTTCTGTAAGATTCTCATCTTCACTCTTAATTCTCAATCCCGCAGCTAACTGTAGTCTGAAGATAGCTATACCTTACTATGATACCTTAAGATTTGAATTCGGTTAGATAACTTCTCACATTATTATCAATAAAATCAAGAAAATCGCCCTTTACTGAAGGTATATTCAGGAAACTATGCTTTTGCTGAACATATATTCAGGTAGTCGTGTTTTTTTGGATAGCTTAACCCTCACATCTCACAGCAATGAAATAGTAAAGTTAAGAAACTGAAAATGTTCCTAAGCCTAAAAAGGTCAAAAAATACGATTTTTGGCTTGCTTTGGGATTGATACACTTTAAGTAGAATCAAAAAATACACTAGAAAAGAATCGATATAGAATCTATGACACCTATTCAACATTTAAAAACACGAAAACATTTTTATACTTCAATCATTATGGCTTGCTTTATGTTTTGCTTTATACATTTCAGTGGCGCACTTGCACAAGATATGACGGCTGAGGAGATTATGGAGCAGCTCGAGCTGCAAGCTGGCTCCGTCAAAGACTTCGAAACAACAATCTCTGGTGAATTAATAGACTTTAGTGGCGCTGCCCTAGAAATAGAAATTTTCCTCCAGTTCATGCGTGAAGAAAATGTAGGCAGAGCAGAATTCATACAACCAGACATTCTGGCAGATAACTTTATCGTTCTAGACAAAGACACTGTTTACAATTACTTATTTTTAACCAATCAAGTTACGGTCTATGACGCAACCGACCCTAATGCATTTGGTGGCTTAGTACCCGCTGCTAC
>CALHRJ010000307.1 GCA_938038395.1 uncultured Deinococcales bacterium
GCCTCTTTTTTTGTAAAGTAGGTTATGACTTGTAAGGCAAGCCAAAAGGTGAAAAATGGTAATTAGACATGATATTGACCCTGAAGCATATTTAGCTGATGAAAAGAACTATTCGTCTGTTTTTCAGATTTTACCATCTGAGGGGGCAGCAACACTTATTCATCCACAATGGGCAGTAACTGCTGCTCATTGCATTTGGCTTTTGATAATGGAAGATTTTAAAAATCACCCATTTAAGGTGACTATTGCAGGTTTAGAAAATACCATCACTGATGTGAGGTATCCAAAACAATGCAGTGCGCTTGATGATGTTGCACGCCTTTATACGGAAGCAAGGGAACTAGAACAAGATGTGACTGCTGAAGACTTTATTACTAAAGTGTTTTCAAAAATAAGCAGTCTTGCAGGGCCTTACGATATTGCTTTAGTTAAGCTCGAGCACCCAGTTTTACACACTCCACCTATTCCGTTCTATACACAAAAAGATGAAGTAGGACAAAAGGCAATGATGGTTGGTTGGGGTGCATTTAGCACAGGTGATAAAGGCATCATGGATATGGGTGATGATAAATACGACGATGGGCTTTTTCGTTACACTGAAAACTATATCTCAAAAATTCGCAACGGCATGCTTGCTTTTGATTTTGATAAACCCAATACGCCAAATGTTTTACCCTTGGAAGGCATCAATGGACCAGGTGACAGTGGTGGTCCTCTGCTTCTTTCAACGAGTGCAGGTCTGAAAATCGCAGGTGTTAGCTCTTATAGTAGTTGTCTTACAGAGGAACTTGATAAACAAGTAGAAAGAAAAGAACGAGCAATGCAGTTGTATGACACGATAGAACACTATACGCGTATTGCTGACCATGTAGATTGGCTTCGTAGCGTTATCGCTAGTGGTTATTGATGGATAGATTGTGTGGCTCGAGCCCACTCCCATTACACACAAAACATAAAGGTGTACAGACTTATTAAAACTTCTCCGATGTAGTGGTATTGGGCTTCAAGTCTGTACGTGTTAATCCTATAAACTTAAGCGTTAATGAACAGCATCGCAGCAAGCTGACGATGTATCGATATGAAATCTTGTGACTTAGAGTCACATCGATTCTGAAAATCTAATTCGAAGCAAGCGTCGAGGAATTCATCATCCTGCAAGTTCATTATTAAACCGTCAATTAACTGTTGGCTTAGAATCTTGTAGGTATAACCTCAAAACTCGTCGCATAATCATAAAAATAAAAATCAGCAAGACAACTACAACTATTGAAGTAACTAGAAGATTTCCATCTTCCAAAAACGAACGCCCCAACCATGCACTTAATATCACCCAAGGCATCCTAGCAATAACCGCAGCTAGCCATAGACGTGGCACTGAAAGCTTTGTAAGACCCGCAAGCATCACAGCGAGGTCAACATTCAACGCTAGGAAAACGACACCCCACATCGGCACAGACTGAATACCCAATAGGTACTCCCACTGAGCAATTACTTTTTCTGAAACGAGTCTGTATAGGAGTGGTCTACCAAAGCGTCGCATAAGGCTCAAAGCTGCGTATGCGCCTAAAGAAAGTCCTAAAAAGCCGTACAGCACAGCAGGCCAAAAGCCTAAGATGCTGCCACCCAAAGCACTTACAAGTGGCGTTGGCACCACACTGACCAAAGCTGTGAGTACATAAAGCAATATGTAAACAAGTGGCGCAAATGGACCTGTTGTATTTAAAAAGGCTTCAAGAGATTGGCTGATTGCTTCAAACATAATGGATTAAGTGCCCCAAGAACGATCGGAAAAACTAGTCAGTTACTGTAGCATTTAGCTTTATGGATTTAGTAGAGTCAGCAAAAATAGTTTAGAGTCACTAATTTGTGCAAGCATTTTAGTTAATATCTCATAAAGCTTTTGGAGTCTTTGACTCAGTGTTTCACATTTGCAAACGTGTCACTGTAGAGCTGGGGAATTTATACTGGAGCAGTCCAGAATGGCAGCAGCACATGAAAAGCAAACTAACTAAAGATTTATACCTGATTGTTCTATTCGTCGTATTATTTTTGCAAATAGCTGGCTTTTGCCTTGCTCAAGGAAACGCTTCTTCAGCTGTGCGAGCCATTTACTTAAGTGGTGAACTTTATGTCGCACTAAATGATGCAAGTCATTTTGTAGGTGCAGAAACTGTTATTTCAGATAGCTCATTGATAATCCGAACAACTAAAGGCAGACTCAGTCTTACTGATGATTCTCCAGATGTAATCTGGCACGCAAAAGATGAGGAACCAAGACGCCTTGCCTTAGCTCGTCCTGTCTATAAACGCTTTGATGCATGGTACGCACCTGATGAACTTCTGGCTATTCTAGGTATAAACCAAGGTATCAATGAACGCTCCACCGAACTCTATGCTGCCAATAAAACCACGAAGTTAGTTATTCAATCTATTGGCAATACTTTTGGTGGTTCTTGGGAAATCGTGCAGTTTGATAATAATAGTTCAGCACTCAGCTTTTACCGTGTCAATGAACGCGGCGAGGCACAACAAAACCTATTTTTGTTAGACATAGAATCTCTCAAGACAATTTTCCCTGAGCAAAGTAATCAATACGAACGCTTTAAAACAAATGTTAAAGGGAAAAATGCTTTATACTTTGCGCTCAGTAGCTTACAAGCTAGCGCTTGGCAAGCTGAGTTTGAATTCCGTCAAGGTAGCCGAAGCTTTAAAGCTAGTTATCCAACTGAGATAAGCCTGCTTGTTGGCGATAATCAAGATGTGAGCCCTGAAGCACCTGTAACAGGAATTATTTTACTGCCTGATGGTTTTGATCTTGCTAAAGATATGACGATTAGCTGGGCAAATATTGATACACGCTACCGTTTTATAAACTAAGGCTCGAGCCCCTCTATAACTCCTTCACAAGAAGATGATGAATCTACTTCATCTTTTAAGCTAGGTATTGTTCAAAACGCATGATACATTCATTAATAGATTTGAAATCAGATGCGTGCATTTGCAGTTTAGCTATGAAAATATTTCAGTGCTAAGTGGTATATAACCAACAGCACTTAGTTTAGTGGTTTTTAAATCAATTGCAAAACACACTACTTTGACAATATCTAGTTATAGATACATTCAAGTCATTCACCAACCTAGGTACTGATAAGCTAGGTCCTGATAAACTAGGTACTGAGCCCTATTTAGGGGTACATTCATCATGAATGTATAAGTATTGTGGGTTAAAGTAGTCCATTAGCCCGATGTAGGTAAAAGTAACTGCCTATGAACAATGTGTATCGCTAATTAAAAATGTACTGCATCAATCACATACTATGTGACTTGTAATTAAAAAACTGCGAATCTATACAGCATATAAATGCTTTGAAACTACTGGAGAAATAACGTGTTTAAACCTTGGAGACAAGAAATCGGCGTGGACTTGGGAACTGCTACCGTTCTAATTTATGTAAAAGGTAGAGGTGTTGTTCTAAGAGAACCTTCGGTCATCGCTTTAAGTACGATTACAAATGAAGTGAAAGCTGTTGGTGACGCTGCTTATCATATGTTAGGTAGAACTCCAGGTACTATTCAGGCTGTCCGCCCTATGCGCGATGGTGTTATTGCGGATTATGAACTAACTGAAAAAATGCTCAAAGAGTTCATTCGTAAAGCACAAACTGGTATGGGTCGATTTTTTAAACCGCATATTATTGTATGTGTGCCTTCAGGTGTTACAGGTGTGGAAAAGCGTGCTGTACTTCAAGCTACACGAGAAGTGAATTCTAGTAGAGCGTATCTTATAGAAGAGCCACTTGCAGCTGCTATTGGTGCAGGTGTGGACATTGGTGAACCTACAGGTAGTTTAATCGTAGACATCGGTGGTGGAACTACCGATATTGCTGTGATTAGCCTTGGTGGCATTGTTGTTTCTGAATCTTTACGTATTGCTGGTAATGAATTTGACGAAGCGATTATTCGCTACATTCGTCAAAAAGAAAACTTACTTGTTGGTGAGCGTACTGCCGAAGAAGTCAAAATGCGTGTAGGCGCTGCACTTGTTAAAAATCCAGAAGATATTCGTAGCATAGAAGTGCGTGGTCGTGATCTTATCAATGGCTTACCAAAAACTATTCAAATCAATACTGAAGATACGGTAACTGCGTTAGCAGAGCCACTTGGCAAAATTGCTGATGGTGTAAAGCGTGTTTTAGAAAATTCTCCACCAGAACTTGTTTCAGATATCATCGACCGTGGTGTAATCATGACTGGTGGCGGTTCATTGCTAAAGAACTTTGATGAAATGCTCAGACAAGTTACAGGCATTCCTGTAGTTGTGGCTGAGAATGCTGTTGACTGTGTTGCAGAAGGCACAGGCATGGCATTGGATATGTTGCATGTTCTTGATTTGGATGACGATAAGACTTTACGTCGATAATTAAAATATCGAATTAGAAAGTTTAGCCCCCACAGAATTCTAACGATTCTATGGGGGTTTCTTATTGCTTATAAAAATGTGATGGTAGTTGGTTTTGTTATTTATAGCATTTGCATTATTAATTCCCACAACAGCAATGCTTTTGAATAAAGAAGCATTGCCATGTAGGGTGGCGCTGCGCCCACCGTATTTTGTGCCTCAATATTCCAACTGTTATTTTGAAATACAAAGACAAAGTCAAAACCGTTCATCCTATTTTTGACTCAACCAATAGAATTTGGTCTCCACTTGGTGGGCATAGCACCACCCTACGAAATACGAAAATCTTTAATCAAGAGTGATAGGCATAGCACCTTCCTACGGAAGACCTTGAGATAGTTTTGCTATAGTTCATACTCTGCTAAAAGTACTGCCCATTGTGCACCATGCATATCTCTATCAAAACGACTACCTTGTACAATTGGGCGAGGTAGGCTGAACTTCACAACTTTAAGGTAGGGAATATCAAAACGCTTTAATGCTGAGGTGGGTTGCTGGAATAGTGTTGCTACCTGCTCAGTTGAAACTTCTTTAGTAACTTTTTCATAAGCTTCATCACTACCACAAAATACATCAATAGTTACCCAAAACGGTCCTGCATTTTTTGAGCGAACCTTTAGAACAACATCATTAAGTTTAGGCATAGCTAACCTCTTCAAGCTCGAGCTTAAACGCAGACATAGGCTCATCTAATTCCATAATATGATTCAAGGCAAATTCATAAAGTGCGCCACGGTCTGTTTGGGCTGGAGAAAAGGGGAAAGCAAAGGTTGGTAACTCTTCGTTTTCGGTTAGTGGATAGTGCAAAACAAAAGGATTGATAAGCCTACCTATTTCGCCAGCAGTTTCTTGGTCAGTAGCTGTGATGATGCCAAGTACACCAACTTCACTAGGTAGCGAAGCTTTAGATTCCAACTTACCAAGCGTAGCATCTACACCAATAAGTCGGAACTCTAGTGTGTAATCCTCAGGTGCCAGATCCATACGACGACTAATTTCTTTGACTAGAAATTCTTGTAATTGATTCGTCCATTTTTGAGCATTAGCAACGTAGTGTGCATCTCGTAAAATTGCAATAATTGTAGTCTGATAACCAACTATTTTTGAAGCTTCTAGTTTTACTGTATAAGGTTTTTGTGCATTCCAAACTGAACCTTCAACGCGTACTCGTCTATCATCCAAAGCCGTGTAGGTTGCCTCAGTTACATCCAAGTGACCACCTGGTTCATATAAAATAAAGGGGTCTGAATTTTCGTAGAGCATATGGGCAGAAACTGAGTGAGGTGTACACATAGCACCTTCTGCTAGAGGTTCAATTGTAAATCCTTTATCGTCAAAATCTACTAAGATGACACCACTTGTGGGATTGGTAGAACAGAGTGCGCCACACTCACCAACCTTAGCACCGTGCCAAGCTGCGCCTGCATGGTCACCACGCATGATTGGTAACGCAGATATGGTTGCTGTGTCGGTTGTTCGTCCAGCAAGGATAATGTCTGCACCTGAATTAAGCGCAGCTGCAATGTGTTCTGCGCCTGCCAGTGCTACAGTATTTTCAAAGGTATCTATAAGCTCGCAGGAGATTTCTGGAGCTGGTTCTAAAGCTTTTATTGTGTCGTTATTTAAAGCAGTCTTTAGTGAAGTCGCTGATTGGTCGGAATAGAGTTTAGCGATTTTTAGGGTTTGACCTAATTCTTCTGCTATCTCTTTTGTAATTTCAAACATCCAATCGACGGTTTGTTTTGTGCCGCAGGTGCCACAAGAGCCGATAACCAGAGGGACGTTTAGGTGGGCTCGAGCCGCCATAAGCTCCCGCCACTCCGTCTTTGTCGCAGCTCTAGAATACTTCGACGTTCCAGTTCCAAGATAGAACGGACCGCTATCCGTAGAACCACCATCAATACAAATAATATCTGGTTTCATAGCAACACCTTTTGCAAGCGCAGCGCTATCAAAACCTAAACCTAAGACACCAGAAGGGATAAGAACACGTGTTGGCATAGTTAGTTATACCTCATAAGGTTTCCATATCGAAACCATTTAAACATTGGATTAAAAAAGCACCTAAGCCAAATACAAAACTAGTACTTTATACCGTGTCCGAAAACATATGTAATAAACAAATGAGCTCGAGCTATCATTTGCTCAACCATATTCCGTAAGCTACTTAGACATCTCCTAAAAAAGGACATCAGACTTAATTACGGATATAAACGGAATTGGTGTTATACGAAACTGTCTTGTGTATGAAATGACATTCTTGGTTCATTTTGCTATTGCATCAATTCACAAATAGCCAAAGCACACGCTAAAGTAGTAGTTGAGCCCTTATCAAAATCAGTTGAAGACTTTATCAGTTCATTTCCCTCAATGGTCCACCACACTGATAGTACAGATTGAACAATAGACCACGCCATAATTCGTTCTCGGTCAAGCTTTAAGACCTCAGAAAAAATATCAATTCGTTTTGCCATTGTAGATTTCAAATCGCTATAGTCTGATAGTTCATCTGGATTTCTTAAAAAAGCACCAACCTCATAACTTGCTTCACCCAAGATGCCTTTTGGGTCGATAACCAGCCAATTATGATTACTCGTTCTAGAAATAATATTGCCATGATGCAAATCACCATGTAGCAAAATTGAGGTTTCTTGAGAGGCAAGTAAATCAGGTAAGAGAACTTCAATATACTCAAGAAGCTTTTCTGGGAAAACTGTTTTTCTTTCAGTAAAAGCTGGTCTTTCTAGAGCGATTAACCAATTAGTAATATGCGGAAATATATAGGTTTCAGGCATGGGTTTAGAAGCAGCAATCATAAAATCTTTCATAGCAATTGCGGCTACTTCGGTAGCCTTACTGTCACTAAGCTCACCGTTTCGCAATAAATCTCTAAGAGAAAACCCCGGAAGAATTTGTTCTTGTAACAAAACTGCATCCTCTTTTGAGGCATGTATTAATTTAGGCAAACCATTTCCATCGATAAAGCTTAAAGCATCTATCTCAGTTAAAAACTCTGAGTTTGGCACACCACATTTAAAAACTAAGGCTTCACCGTTTGCACCTAACGCAGGTGCAACAAAATTAAAGGATAGATTTGGAAAAGGTTCTAATACTCTAATATTCCATAAAGCTTCATAACGTTTAATCAGCTCTGGAAGCCCTGCTAAAAACTTCTTGGCATTATCCGCAAAATATATATCTAAATTCCTTAGGAACTCAGGGTTTAAGGGCGTTTGGGGAGAAAAATATTTCATCTTATTCTACCTTAGCTTATCAAACTATTTTGACTATAGCGCCGTATACTATAGCGCCGTATTCAGATACAACATTGCAAAGAGCCGAGTTAAAGCTTTTTCATTAAGTAAAATCTTATTTTCTAAAGTAAGATTTTAGAAACACTTTGCATTCTAAAGTAGTAGTACGGTTTTTACGGAGAAGAGAACTCGTAAGTGGTTGGCAATAGTTGTTAACCACTTTTTTTATTTGTGTCTCTTCTAAAATGCTATTATATATTCTGTTATTTATGCAGTCTTGTGATAATGAAGTACTGAACAAACTCGCATTGATATCTCGAATTGGGTCAAAGCAACGGTCGTCTAAAAATTTTGAGAGAATTCATCATTTTGTCAACTCAAGGTTAACTGTAGCGTAAGACATACCTGTTTATGCTGATGTAATATTTAAGTCCATCAAAGGATTAAAAAAAGACTATGTCATTTGTATCAAATCTCAATTTAAGCAAACAGCTTTTTTTATGCCACGTTTGTATTCTTCTAACGAGTATTTTGATGTGTTTGGACTTTGCTTTTGGTCATGGTGAATCCAATGCGTATCATAAATTGCAAGATGTAGAACTTTGTATGGATAGCCGTTCAATTTCTGTCGCTATTGATTTAGGTGAAAGTTCTATTGATGGTGAGGAGCTAGTTGCAAGGCTCGAGCCCACCCTCAAATCCTACATAAGCACCACACTCTCTACCTCCCTCATCCCACTAAAAGAAGCAAAAACCTGTTCAGATAAAACACTCTTACAAAGCCTCTTTGATATCCGCCCAAGTGGCTACGCAGGCGATCCCACACTTATTTTCTCTTCCCTAACCCATGTTGGTAAAGACGTAAGCACCCAAGAAGCCAGTACCGAAGAAACAAGCCTCTACTATTCATTTGAATCCTCTTTAGAATTTCTAGAAGACTTCCCTACTACACAAGATTTCAACATAGCAATCAATAAAGCCATGACCTTAGAACTTGTTCAAAACTGGTGGGAAGATAACCCAACAGCGCAAGCCACAAAAAAACCTAAACCAATCCCACAGATTCTAGGCATCAGCTTAAGTCTCATCATCTTAGGGGTTGGTGTGTTCATTCTTCGAAAATAGAACATACGAAACAAACCTAGACCACAAATCGGAACTAACAATTTAACGACGCAAGATGTAAACTAGCTAGACAATGATTGCTATTTTCTCTTTACTCATGGTGGTTTGGTTATCGACGCTTGTCACCAAAATAGGTGCAATGGCACTAACACTAACAGGCTTATCACATGAAATCTCTGTGTTCCAAGCCCGTTCAGCCTTTAGTGGTGTTGGTTTTGCAACTGTTGAGTCCGAAGCAATTATGAGCCACCCTGTGCGGCGCCGCATCATTATGGTTTTAATGCTGGTAGGCAACTTAGGTATTGCTACTGTTGCAGCAACACTGATTGTTTCATTTATGAACACAAGTGCCTCTGAAGTATGGTGGCTAAATATCCTCATACTCATCGCTGGTTTAGTGGCTTTATGGGTCTTAGCCACAAGTCGCTGGTTTGAGCGGCGTTTAAACAAAATTATTGCTTGGAGTTTGACTCGCTGGACGAGTCTAACAGTTAAAGATTACAGCGCTCTATTACATTTACGCAGTGGCTTTGTCATCTCCGAAAAGGTTGTTTCTGAAGGTAACTGGCTGGTTGATAAAACTTTACAAGAAACAGGTGTAACCAAAGAAGGTGTTTTAATTCTGGGGATAGAACGTGGCAGTAGTACTTATATTGGCACACCACGAGCAGATAGTGTTATCCAAGTAAATGACCGCTTAATCTTATACGGCCCAATTGATGTTGTTGATGACCTCGACCAAAGAGGACAAGGTCGCACGGGTAAAAAAGCACACCGTGAGGCAGTTGCTAAACATCAAGAGGTTTTAATAGAACAAGAGATACTAACAGAAACTCAATCAGAGTCTACGGATTAATGAACAAACTTTCCATTACTTAACCAGCTAACGAGGCATCAACAATAAATCTCGTAAATGGTGTCACATTAAACCTGATGCATTGCTAAAAGACGCATCTTAATGCAAGATGGGCATTGCTACATTACTAAAAGCATCAAAGAAGCTGTCATCCTGAACATTCTATGCTTCTAGCTATTGCTTCAGCGACTTAAGTAACCAAGCTGCTCCAAGTGAACGTTCATCAGTAGCAGGTAACACAGCAACAACAGCTTCTAAATTTAAAATAGCCTCAAAGTTCTGACCATATTCATAATAGCTTCTGCCTAACCAATACTGTGCTTCAATCCAGTCTGGTGTCGCAGCCAGACTCTGCTCGAGCCAGCCCGCAGCACTTACATAATCCCCTGCTGCAAAAGCATTCACACCCAAGTAATAAGCGTCAACCGCTTCCTTACCCACACGAGACTCTCTAGCAATCCGCTGAATAAAATAATTCGCGCCATTTCTATCTACATCGCTAACGGCTACATTTCTAGCCACTTGAAACTGCGTAATCGATTCAGGTGCTTTTCCAATTTGATAGTAAAAGGTAGCTAAAGCTGCTTGCGCTGTAAAATCATTTGGAAAACGCTGAGTAGCCAAACTATAAAAAAACTCTGCACCTTTGTAGTAACCTGTTTCAGCTTTACTCCAAGCAAACTGTAAAATCCTATCTAGGCTAACTCCTTCGGTAAGGTAATAGTCCATTTCGCTTTCATCGATAGCTGGTGCTGTAAAAAACTTTGGCAAAGCCCCCGTTACCAAGTCATTTGCATTCAATTGGCTTTGGGCAAAAACATTTGCTTGAAAAAATAGTAACAAGATTAGAGATAGCAAAAACTTTAGCTTGAACATGTCCACTCCTAAAAGTAATTTTGTACATCTCTCTCCCAAGTACTGTATTTAAACACAAAAATAGGATGCTAAGGGCTGCCAAAGTTACATAAGCACGTCAAAGTAAGTTAAAGTTTGTTTTTCTTGGCATACTCCAACTCCGAAATAGCCTGCCTGTCTTCCCAGGATGTATAGCCAGCTTCAGCAAAATACAAACCGTGAGCTGGTGCGCTTGCTCCCATCTTGCTACGGTCTTTAGTGGCCAATAATGTATCAATATCGCTGGCTGCAATCTTACCTTGACCTATATAAATGAGTGTACCGACAATAGCTCTAACCATGCCACGAAGGAAGCCATTTGCAGCGACGTGGAGGGTTAGGGCTGCATTAGGATTATTTAGTGTTGCGTTATTTAGCGAATAAGATACGGGACTAAGTGCTTGTGTAGGTTGGGATAAATAGGTGGGCTCGAGCCTGCACAAATGCACCTTCCGAATCGTTGAACGGGTTTCCCGTTTCGCCAAAGCTGCATAATCGCGCTCACCCTCAAACAGTGGCGCAGCCTCAATCATGGCTTCAACATCCAATTTCTGTTTTAAATAAAGAACTCGGTTCCTATCTAATGCTCTGCCTTCAAGTCCTTCTCGACTAAACTTCATCCTATAAAAGTAACGCCTATAAATACAGCTAAACTGTGCCTCAAAATCTTGACCAACTTCTTCTGCCTTTAATACACATATATCCAAAGGTAGTAATGAATTAAAGGCTAAAGGAATTTTATGAAGTGGAATATCATCATCGGTATTATAATGAGCAATCATTCCCACAGCATGCACACCAGCATCTGTTCGACCTGCACCATGAAGGTTATTACTAGATTCAGGAAATAACTCTTGTAAAACCTTTTCTAATTCAGCTTGAACAGTACGCTCGTCTGTCGTGTTCTGAATTTGCCAACCACGAAAATGGGTTCCGTCATATTCAATGGTAAGTTTTATGCGTCGTTTTCTAGATGGGTTGTGGATTGGATTATCTGGAGTCATGAGGTATATCAGGTGCTAAGAAACTAATAGAAACTAATAGAAACTAAGATTTCAGTTCTTCAATAAGCTTATCTGCTAAACGCAGGCCTGAAGCTGCTGCTGCTTCATAAGGCAAATACCATTCGGCACAAATTCCCGCTGCATATAATCCTTGAATGCGCTCGAGCTTATAACTTTCAGAATCCCATTCATCCGCTGCGAAAACTTTGCAATCTACTGAATAAGGTAAGCTCTTGCCGTCAGATATTGCGTCTAACCGCAGTGATTTAAAAATAAAACCTTGTGATTGTAAATCTTCAAATAAATCGTCATAAGCCATTTCACTTAACCGTCCTGCGGTTTCACTTAGCGAGATTCCAATCTGTAAACGTGCTTCTAAAAAGCTACCAACACAAAGCACAACGCGCTCACTAAAGCGGTCAACACCTTCCCAAGTGCTAACCCCTTTTATAGCTCCGTCTTCAACCAAAAGCGACATGACGCTTGACTGCAATGCATGGATTCCATCTTGTTCTTCTATCAACATTTTAGCACGTCTGTGGCATTCAAAGTTTTGAACATAGCCAGCTTCACCAATGCCTTCGACAATTTCTGACATAAGTGTGTTTTCAGGTGCATCAAGAGTAGTACCATCGCCTAAGAGGTTATACACAGTATCTAGGCTTGTTGTTATGAGTAACACATCTAAATCATTTTTTGCACATCGCATAGCTAATTCTGAGCCAGTAATGCCAGCACCTACTATGATGAGGTCGTATTTGTGGTTTCGTCCTGGGAAGCTTTTCATATTTGTTTTCTAGTTAGCTAAGTTATTAGTTTTATAATTTGCTTCGACGAATCCCCCGCTCACTACGCTCACCGCCGCCTTTAATAAAGGGGGCTCAAGTTCTTTAGTTCCTCCTTTATTAAGGGGGGTTTAGGGGGGATCTGCCTTTCAGCCTTTAAACGACTCTTTCCAATACCCTCAATATACACCAAAACGCCAATAAAAAAGGAGCTAGCGAAGCACCTAAGCCCAACTAACTCCAGAAATTTTAACTTTATCTAACTCTCAACAACAGTTGGAACAATTATCGGATTCTGCCCAGTTTCTTTACGTAAGTAGCGTCTCACAGGATAAAAAATATCATCACGAATATCGCTCAAGCGTTTCTTGTCACGCATACCGCGGTTCAAACTCTCCATAGCAATTCGCTCAATCTCGCTGTGAACCTCTTCACGGTGCGCAACCACACCACGACTAATTACTTCAATCATTGGGTTCTTGCGGTTCATCAGGGCCATGATAACCACAACACCTTCATTTGAAAGCATTTGACGATCACGAATCATTGGCATACTGACTTCATTGACATTATCTAAGTAGATAGCGCCAACTTCAATTTGGCCAGTTTTATTAAAAGTATCGCGCGTAAGCGTAAGAATATCACCGTTTTCAGGAATAATGCTTTTCTCAGGTGGGTAAGCCATTGCTGATGCAAGATCACGGTGATTTACCTGATGGCGAATTTCACCATGCCAAGGTATAAAGAACTTAGGTCTTGTTAAATCAAGGATAAGTTTAAGTTCACCTTGATATGCGTGTCCTGAAGTATGCACCTTGTACTGGGGCGGATAATAAACTTTAACTTGCTTAGCGTAAAGCTGGTTGATGATTCTGCCAACTGCTTCTTCATTGCCAGGAATTGGGTGTGAAGATAGGATAACAGTATCCCCAGGTTTAAGAGAAAGCTTTGCATGATTATCCGATGCTAAGCGAGATAAAGCTGCCATTGGTTGACCTTGTGAACCTGTTGTCAAAAACAAGAGTTTATCATCTTGAATTTTATTCATTTCATCAGTTTGAGCAAGCGGCGTTTTAACCTCTAAATAACCTAACTCTTGGGCAATTCGTACATTTTTGACCATTGAGCGACCTTCAACAACAACACGACGGTCATACTTTTCTGCAATACGAATAACATTTTGCAAACGGTGAATATGTGAGCTAAAGGTTGCGACCACAACACGGCCACTGGCATCTTCAACAATATCTTCAATTGCCTTCATAACATCGCTCTCACTAGGAGAGTGACCTGGTGCTTCTGCACGGGTTGAATCAGAGATGAGCGCAAGCACACCTTCTTGACCTGCATGAGCTAGTTTATGCAGGTGGCTGGTTTTGCCATCTGCAGGATTGTAATCAAGTTTAAAATCGCCTGTGTGGACAATTCTTCCAATTGGTGTATGGATGATCAAACCAGAGTTATCTGGAATTGAGTGTGTCATACGGAAAAAATCAACTGTAAAATACTTGCTGACTTTAATACGATCATCCGTAGAAATTTCGTGTAAATCTACATCGCTTTCACTCAATTGGAATTCTTCGAATTTGCCACGAAGCAAACCTAGTGTTAGCTTTGCACCGTACATTGGCATTTTTGGAAGCAAACCAAGCATGTATGGTAAACCACCAATATGATCCTCGTGACCATGAGTTAGTACCCAAGCAACAATTTTGTGTGAGTTTTCAACAACCCAGTCAATTTTTGGCACCAAAATATCAACACCAAGCATATCGGCATCTGGGAAAGCTAAACCACCATCAACAAGGAGGATCTCATCGTCGTATTCGAAGGCAAGCATGTTCTTACCAATTTCACCCATACCACCAATTGGGATGATATTGAGTTTCTTTTCTACCTTGTCGCTACCCCTAGATTTACCGTTACTATCTTTTGAAACTGCACTTACGTCAGTTAAATCATCAGATTGAGAACTTGTTTTAGCTATTTCACTATTGCTACTTGCTTGCCTTTGGCTCGCTTGATTCACAATAGCACCATTAGCACCATTACGGTTATTTTGAGCGTTATTTGGACGCCTTGTCGGTCTTCTTGTCATGTTACTTATTACTCCTAATTGGTACCGCTAAAGCAGTCTTACTCTTCTTTAGCAGCCCTCCAAAGTTTTGCCGCAAGGAGGGAACGCGGACATCGTATTACTACTTTTTTAGACCCACTCCATAAAACTATTACATCACTCTTTAGATTAAATTGAGTACAGGAATAGGGGTGATGAGTTTCACTTGCTACGCGTCTGGTAAAAATAAAGTACTATTTCAGACTAGGTATCATTCAGACTAGGTATCAAATGTTTATAGTGCAGTAATCATCGAAACAAAAATCTCGAAAAACTACTACACTTTATGCTTTAACTTAAATGATTATAGATACTGAAACAGTAGCTATTAAACAGTTTGTTAGCGGAAACACCCATAAAGTGGAGGGGTATTTAGATAGTATCTAAATCACCTAACGCTCTACTGACGTTTAGGCTACATAAATTCATTAACTAATTTATTTAGCGTCTACCGCCGCCACTACCACCACGGCCACCGTCTCTTCCACCGTCTCTTCCACCACGACCGCCATCTCTACCACCGCGTCCACCGTCTCTACCACCGCGTCCACCACCGCCACCACTACGTGGCGCTCTCGGTGAAACAATACCTTCAAGTTCAGGACGAATAAGGTCTAGTTTGCCACGGTCATCAACAGTGTTGACCTTGACCTGAATTGTATCGCCAACTTTGAGGTATTCCTCAACATTTTCAACACGTTCTGCAGCAATTTGTGAGATGTGAAGCAAGCCATCAGTACCAGGAATAACGGTGATAAATGCACCAAAGTCCATGATTTTAGCAACTGTGCCATCATAAACTTTGCCAACTTCAACGGAGGCAGTCATCGCTTCGATGCGTGACTTAACTTCTTCAGCTGCTGCTGCATCTTCACTGTAAATACGGATAGCACCGTCTTCTTTAACTTCGACAGTTACACCGAGTGCTTCAAGTTCACGAATCTGCTTACCGCCAGGTCCGATGACTGTGCCGATCTTATCAGTAGGTACTTTGGTTTGAAGGATTCTTGGTGCTTTACCAGAAACTTCTTCTCTTGATGCTGGAAGCACAGAGTTCATAAGTCCTAGGATGTGCAAGCGACCTGCTTTTGCTTGTTCTAGTGCTTCACCCATGATTTCAGCAGTGATGCCCTTAATTTTAATATCCATTTGTAAAGCAGAGATACCATCTTCAGTACCTGTTACTTTGAAATCCATATCGCCAAGTGCATCTTCTGAACCTAGAATATCTGAAAGGACTTTATAGTTGTCGCCTTCTTTAATTAGACCCATTGCGATACCTGCAACTGGTTTCTTAAGCGGTACGCCAGCATCCATCATGCTTAAGCTACTGCCGCAGACCGATGCCATCGAGCTCGAGCCGTTGGACTCTAGCGTCTCAGCCACGATGCGAATGATATATGGAAACTCTTCTTGCGAAGGAATCATGCGTTCTAAAGAACGACGTGCCAAATTACCATGACCTTGTTCACGACGACTTACACCACCCATACGCTTTGTTTCACCTGTTGAATATGGTGGAAAGTTGTAGTGGAGCATGTATTCTTCAGATTTTTCTAAGCCTAAGTCATCAACCAAGCGGTTATCGCGACCTGTACCTAGTGTAGTAACACTCAGTACCTGAGTCTCACCACGGGTAAAGACAGCAGAACCATGTGCTTGAGGCAATACACCTGTTTCAATCCAAATTTGACGGATTTCATCTGGTGTACGCAAATCA
>CALHRJ010000308.1 GCA_938038395.1 uncultured Deinococcales bacterium
TATGAACTCTTTGATTTTGAAATTTTGGATGCTAATGCTTTTGAAGATTGTGTTCGAAGGTGTAAAGAACAAGGTTTTGCAGGCGTAAACGTAACGCATCCTTTTAAGGAACTTGCTACTGGTTTAGTTGATATTCCTAATCTATCAGTTAGTCAAATTGGTTCGATAAATACGATTCGTTTTGCTGATAATTCTGGACATAATACAGATTGTTCTGGTTTTGTAAAAGCCTTTTAACACCATTTTGGTGATGTAGATGTCGGTAGTGTTTTGTTAATGGGTGCTGGTGGTGTGGGTAAAGCTATTGCTAACGCTTTAGCGCACCTTGATAAATCTGTTGAGATTCGGTTGGTTGATTTTGATTTGGAGAAGGGGGAGATGTTGGCGGAAGGTTTGCGGGGGACAGGGGTGAAGGCTCGAGCCTACCCGCTTTCCTCCCTAGCCGATATTTGCACTGTAGATGGACTAATCAACTGCACACCTCTAGGTATGTACCAATACCCCGGCACATCTATACCAGAAGAATATATTAACTCCCAAAGCTGGGCCTTTGACGCTGTTTATACACCTATAGAAACGCAATTTTTACAAGATGCGAAATCAAAAGGCTTAGACGTGCTTTCTGGTTTTGAACTCTTCTTTTATCAAGGTATAGATGCTTTTGAGATTTTTACGGGGCATCAGGTAGATGATGTTGAACTGAGGAAAATGCTCTTTGAACAACTGAACTTTAGTTGAGATAAATTCGCTTATCTACCTACTGTTTGTTAAGTGACCAGTCATAATCCAAGTAGTTGATTTTAAGCGTTGAACAATCCATGTCCTCACACACAATGGAATCTTTTGGACCATATGCAATTAGGAAGTTTGCTACATTCCCAAAGCCTGCTTCGAAGTCACCTTTGAACCAATCGAAGATTTTACTTACTTGGACGCTGTTACCCTCTAAGATGTTTTTTGTTGGGTCAGAGAGGAAGGCTCGAGCTTCCTCTTCTAGCTGCACCAATACTTTTTCACCCGTATAGGCTTCATTACGTAAATCAGGGCAACTTGTACTCGCACAAACAAGCCCAAAGTGAATTAACGGTTGTTCAAAATCAGCCCGAATGATGTCATTTTCAATGCCATCAAGACTATAAGTCTGACCATTCACAACATGTTTTACATCTGTGAAGAAACTACGTTCTGGTATAAAAAAGAATTCAGGTCTTACTGTCTCAATTGGGTAACGGTTAAGAACTTCACCCACAGCGAGAATGTTGTACACATTGATCCAAAAAGCAAGCTGATGGGTTTCGCTTTCAAAGTTATTTGGGTCTGTTGTGGCAAGTTCATCAATAATTGTTTGAATGGTTACTAAGTCATTGTCTAGCCAAGCTTGATAGTCAACTTTGCCTTCAGCGTTGACATAGCTACTAAGAAGACTATTCCAAGAATCGCTTAGTAGAGTTGCATTTTGGGCGGAAGAACTGCTTAAGCAAAAAAATAAAACTATGCATACTAGGGGTAGTAAGAGTGTTTTCATTGCTAGTAAGCATAGGTCGAACACTCATGGCAGAACCGTATTTTGTTTGACGCAATTCCTAAAATGCCATTTCAAATATGAGTCACTAACACTAAGGTTTCCATATTCACCACTAGATATAAAACCGAATCCTTTGGTATCATAAGAGAATATTGGCGTACATTTGTGAGTGTACCCCCAAACTATCATATATAGGTTAGTTATTACTAACCTGAAAATTCAAATCAAGGAGGATGTACATAGTATGTCTGAACAAAATATTCCAAAGGGTGAACCAGTAGCTTTTCAGGCTGAAATCCAGCAAGTCTTAGATATTCTTATTCACTCACTTTATAGTGAGCCTGAGATTTTCTTGCGTGAGCTTGTTTCTAATGCTTCTGACGCACTTAACAGATTCAAATTTACTAAGTTGACTGAAGAGAATGTGCTCGAGCCAGATGCTGAGTTAGGCATATGGATAAAAGGGGACACAGAAGCTGGAACCCTAACCATTCGTGATAGTGGCATCGGTATGACTGGTGATGAAATGGTTGCCAGCATCGGTACGATTGCTAAATCCGGTGCAAGCGAGTTCATCGAAGCCATGAAAGAAAAAGGCGAAGCTGCTGACGAAGTCATTGGTCGCTTTGGTGTAGGTTTTTATTCTGTCTTTATGGTCGCTGATGAAGTCAAAGTTAGCTCACGTTCTTTTCAACCAGATGCTAAAGGCTCAGTTTGGACCTCTGATGGTAAAGGCACTTACGTTTTAGAAGAAGCAGACATTGCTGAGCGTGGAACCACCATTGAAATCAAGTTAAAAGAAGACCACAAAGCCTTTGCTGAAAGCTACCGTTTGAGTTCTACTATTCGTAAGCACTCAGACTTTGTAGAATTCCCAATTTATGTAGAAGAAAAGCCCTATACCCCAGAAGGTGAAGAAGAAAAGCCTGCTGAATTTAAAAAAGCCAATGAGCAAAGTGCGCTCTGGCGTGAGTCATCAAAAGATATTGATGATGAAAAATACAAGTCTTTTTATCAAGCGCTAACAATGGACTATGCGGGTGATCCATTAATGAGATTGCACCTGCAAACTGATGTGCCATTGCAACTTTACTCTCTATTATTCATTCCTTCAAAGCGTAACTTCCAAATGTTCCGTTCAGAAGAAGACTTTGGTCTAAAGCTTTATGTTCGTAAAGTTATGATTCAAGAGAAGTTCAAAGAGTTACTACCGCCATACCTGCGATTTGTTCAGGGTGTTGTAGACACTGAAGACTTACCCCTAAATGTATCTCGCCAAATGGTGCAAGAAAGTCCATTGATTAAAAAGATGGGTGAAGTGCTGATTGGGCGTATTGCCAGTGAGCTTAAGAAAATGGCAAAAAAAGATGTTGAGAAATATAACACTTTTTGGAAAGAGTTTGGCATTTTCTTAAAAGAAGGTGTTGCTAGCGATTTTCAACACAAAGACAAGTGGATCGAACTATTGAGATTCAACACAACTCAGTCTGAAACTCAAGATGATATTCACTCACTTGCTCAGTATGTCGAGTGCATGAAGCCAGACCAAGAAGAAATCTACTATGTATCGGCTGAAAATTTCAATACTGTAAGCCGTAGTCCACACCTTGAATACTTTAGAGAAAATGACC
>CALHRJ010000309.1 GCA_938038395.1 uncultured Deinococcales bacterium
GCTGGTGCAACCAACGTTTCACTGGTAACATTACTTATACCTATAAGTGCCGTTTTGTTAGGTGCAGTTATCTTAGGCGAAAGACTACAGTGGACATCTTTTGTTGGTATGGGCTTTATTTTCTTTGGTCTTTTAGCCATAAATGGGAAATTATTGAAGTTTACTAAAAGTACCTAATTCAGTAACAACCAATAATAAGAGGGTATTTTTCAGAGGCTAAGCTGAAAAAAGCTTATAGGTACAGAACCTATGGGTATATTGAAATTATCAACCCTCACATTTCCCCTTGTTAAAGCACTAATTTGATAAATTTACTTTGGACGGGCATTACTAGGCTGTTTGATATGCGCTCTTAAACCCTTACCTGCTAAAGGCTCATCGGCAAATCTTGAGATGATATGCAAATGCGCATGTGGCACATGTTGCCCGCCAACACTGTAGACATTCCAACCAACGGTATAGCCTTCAGCACCTTCTGCGTCATACTTTGTTTTTACTTGCTGCATAAGACTGTGCATACTTTGCCATTCTTCTGATGTAAGCTCAAATGGCGTTTCGGTATGACGATGTGGAATAATCATACAAGAGTGCTCGAGAATCTTATCTGGATTAGTTAAAGCATAGGCAAAATCATTCTTAAAAATGACTTCTCCATATAAATCATCATTCGGTAAACAAAATGGGCAAGTACTCATAGTTCTAGTATATCATCCTGCAAGAAAGAATTTGAGTACGTGGTTTAGATTAGGGGAGTAACAGCATGAGGCAATTAATTTCGAACTTAGTTTTAGGTTTAGGGCTACTACTATCTCTTGCTGTCTTTGCAAGTTTGCTTAAATCTCTATATTGGGGATTCGATTTACTAACGCACTTTTATTTGCAATATGGTGTTTTGTTATTAGTTGCGTTTTTACTCGTGCTACTGTTTGGAACTAAAAAGGCTAAGGGCTTGTCTTTGTTGCTAATACCTGCTTTAGCTATTGTGCTCATAAACCTTGCGCCATTTTTTATACCGCAAACATCAGAAACTTCAAACACAACATCTTTAAAAGCGATCAGTTTAAACCTGTACTTGCATAATCCAAATGCACAAGGTGTTGTAGCTTACCTCAAAGAACAAGACGCTGACCTAATCTTATTAACCGAAGCCGTACCAGAGATGATGCAAGTCCTAAAAACAGAACTTGGTAGCATCTACCCACACATTCAAGATTCATCTAGACGTGGTGCTTTTGGCATCGCCCTACTCAGTAAACAACCGCTTGATGTAGCACAAACATTTGACTTACGCAGCAATACTAGTAGACGTCCGGGGCAAAGCATCTATGCCGTAGTTGATGGCGTCCACATTGTGGGTATGCACCCACTCCCCCCAACTGCTGGTCGCTACGCTGAATTGCGCGATACTGAATTAGCAGGACTACACAGTTTTGTAGAAGGCTTACTTAGAAATGATGCGAATAGCCCAATTATTCTGCTTGGTGATTTTAATGCCTCGCCTTGGTCGGCACCAATCGAAAAGCTCATCAAAAAAACACCTATAAAACATGGCTCAGTGAGCAAAGGCTTGTGGCCAACTTGGAGGCTCTTTGGTAAAGGTCCAATCATATTCGGCGCACCGATTGACCATATTTTTGTCTCTGAAAACATCACTACAGTATCGTACAAAACAAAGATTATTGAGGGTTCTGACCACTCAGCCGTTGTAGCAGACTTAGTTATACCCTAAGTGACTATAGACTACGGTTTTATGGTATTTTAATACCAATTAATAAGCACAATTATTAATAACTATTCTTTTTTATATCTGCTGTTTCTTAAGCATTGCTAAACGCTCCCTTGCAATGCCCAGTGCTTGCTTGCTACACTTTGATGCTTTTGGTATGGGATCAAGAGCGACTGTAAGTGTTTATGTATTGGCGCTCTGATGTCAAATATAGTGATTCTGATCAGCAACCTACTAGTTCTAAAATTAGGTTGTTCAGTAGCAAGATAGAAGTTATTGGAATCAAAGGTCGCAAGACCATGTTAAGAACTGTTGTTAAATTTTAGTTTGACAACTCGGGGATTAATTCACTCGGATTTACTATTAGTCCACATCATCACAAACAAAACACAGTGTGTAAAAACGCAGGGTAAGAAAACAACAATTTAGCTAAGGAAACTTCCAAAAAAGCTATTTTATAGTGTTGTGTGCTTATCAAGCCGTCTCAAGCAATTTTGCTTCAAGGCGCAATTCTAATTATGCTCCAGTAGCATATTGCCACGATACTATAGCAGTGTTATGGCAGAAAGCGTTGTTTGTATGAGTATGAATGAAACTCAAGATTTTAAGATGGATTATGATCCAACCCTAATAGAAGAAAACACATCAGGAGAAAGCGCTTCAGATAACTTTGATGATGGTCAAGTCCATTTTTCCGACTTTGACCTGAACCCACAAGTGCTTAGAGCACTTGATGATGTCGGTTACGAAGTACCTTCACCCATTCAAGAAAAAATGATGCCATTTGTTTTAGATGGTAGAGATGTTTTAGGACAAGCACAAACTGGTACAGGTAAAACTGCAGCATTTGCATTGCCCCTACTCTCAAGAATTGACCTTAGCCGTCGTGTTCCACAAGTACTTGTACTTGCACCAACACGTGAGCTGGCTATTCAGGTGGCTGAAGCATTTCAAAAATATGCTTCTTACCTAAAAGGCTTCCAAGTTCTACCCATCTATGGTGGTCAAGGTTACTCAACACAGCTTAAGCAATTAGGCAGAGGTGTTCATGTAATCGTAGGTACACCAGGTCGTGTTATGGACCACATGCGTCGTGGCACACTTGATCTATCTAACTTAAGTTGCCTAGTTCTAGATGAAGCAGATGAAATGCTTCGCATGGGCTTTGTTGATGATGTTGAATGGATTTTAGAAAAAACCCCTGCTGAAAGGCAAATTGCACTTTTCTCTGCAACTATGCCAAAAGCAATTCAGCGTATTGCGCAGCGTTATTTAAATAACCCTGAAGAAGTTGTTATTAAACTTCGTAGTAGTGGTGCAGAAACAATTCAACAGCGTTATCTTTTAATTGATAACTCTCAAAAAGTTGAAGCACTTACACGCATTTTGGAAACAGAACAAAGCGAAGGTGTTATTGTTTTTGTTCGAACAAAAAATGCCACTGTAGACTTAGCTGAAAAACTTATGGCAAGAGGATATACTGCTGTTGCCATCAATGGTGACATTGCTCAGAACCAGCGCGAACGTTCTATTGAAAACCTTCGTTCTAGCAAAGTAGACATACTCGTAGCAACTGATGTTGCTGCAAGAGGTCTAGATGTAGAGCGTGTTAGCCATGTTATAAATTACGACATCCCTTACGACACTGAGGCCTATGTTCACCGTATTGGTCGTACAGGTCGTGCAGGCCGTAGTGGTGACGCGATTCTTTTTGTAACGCCAAGAGAAAAGCGCATGCTTTACGGTTTAGAAAAGGCAACTAAGCAAAAAATCGAAATGATGGATGCACCTTCTTTAGAAGTCATCAATGAAAAGCGTGTGCGTCGTTTTAAAGAACAGATTTCTGAAACACTCTCTAACACCCGTCTTTCTAGTGACCTGCATATGTTCCGTGATTTACTTATGCAATACCAATTAGACGAAGATTTTATGCCACTTGATATTGCTGCTGCACTCGCTGTATTGCACCAAGGTGGTAGTCCGCTACTACTTGATAAAGAACTTAAAGCAAGTCGTGACAAAGGTGGCCGAGATAAAGGCGGTCGTGATGGCGGACGTGGTGGTCGTGATAGAGGTCGTGACAGAGATAGAGGTCGCGGTAGAGATCGTGACAGGGACCGTGATGGTCGTCGTGCCAAAGGTGGTAGAGATAACGCAGAAGGTTCACGAGATCGTGACGAGCGTGGTGGACGTGGCGAAAAAAGAGGTAAACGTGGCGGACCTGATACTTCAAAAAGAGAAGGTATGACAACCTTCCGACTAGATGTCGGTCATGACCATGGTGTGCGTCCTGGCAACATTGTAGGTGCAATTGCCAACGAAGCTGATATCGATAGCTCATACATTGGGCATATTGGTATTTTTGATGACTATAGTATTGTTGATTTACCTCAAGAAATGGAAAGCCATTTAGAAAACAACTTACGCAATGTGCGTGTTGTAGGTAGACCTCTGAACTTTGAAAAGTTTACAGGTAAAATCTCTAACAGTTCTGCTAAAGGTGATAGAGACCGTAGTAGAGGCGATAAAAAGTTCGATGATAAGAAAGCTAAGAAAAAGCGTAAGCTCAAAAAGTCAAAGAAAGATTGAGTCTTTTTAAGCTTAAAAGGTCAAAGAAGGACTAAAATATTTTAGGGAAAGCTAATTGCTTTCCCTTTTTTTATGCTCTAAAATTAAGCATCTTCGAAAGTAAACGAAGAACATGCATTTAATTAGGAGTACTCTATGAATACCTACTCACACTTTCTACTTACCGCTGTACTCCGTAAACCACTAAAGCACGCAGTTGAAAAAACTAAAACACTGCCACCCGTAAGAACCAGTGCGTTGTTAATCGGTTCAATAATTCCAGATTCGTTATTAACAATCATTGCCATTGTGTGTGGCATCATCGATATATCTAGAGGTAATTTTGGACCACCCGGCTCTAACGCTGATTCTCTTATGCATCAGCTCTTTAGTGACTGGTACTTTAATAACCCTTGGGTGATGTCTGCTCAGCAGCTATTCCATAGTCCACTCATGGTTGCGATATTTATAGCAATTGGTTATTTCCTTTGGAAACGAAATGTTCGTGGTGGCGGTTGGTTCTTTTGGCTATCTTGCGCTGCTATGCTACACACTTTGATAGACATACCACTCCACTACGATGATGGTCCACTTTTGCTATGGCCCTTAAACTGGGACTTGCGCTACTACAGCCCTGTAAGTTATTGGGATTCTGACCATTACGGAGTACCTACTATGATTTACGAACATTTTATGGACGTTGTTTTTATAGGTATCTTAATTGCTCGTAGACGTGGTGAGATTTGGCAGCAGTCTTGGATATGGGTGGCTATCTTTGCTATTCCATTAGCGATCCTCATTGTCTTACAAATAGCTGGTGTTTTTGGCTAGATTGCCTGAAATGCTAAATTAGATGACATGATCATCTTTGCCAGTTTTATAAACGTTCTACGCAGTGCTTTGAAAGATAAAGAATTCAGAGCGCTGCTTTCTTTTGTCGTCTTTATTATTCTTTCTGGTGCAATCTTTTACATGCGTGTAGAAGACTGGTCTTTTTTAGATTCTCTCTACTTTAGTGTGATTACCCTCACCACTGTTGGTTATGGTGACATAGCTCCAAAAACGGACATGGGCAAAGCATTTACCATCATCTATATTCTGGTTGGTTTAGGTGTAATGGCATCGTTTATAACCACACTTGGGAACAAAACCACTAAGAAAAACAACTAAGTTTAGGGCAAAAGCATGTAGTAGCGCTCAGTCTATGCGTTAGGATACTTGCTATGGAATCGGCTTCTGCAAGTAATAACGAAAGTACTAGTGAAAGTATCATTGTTTTAGATTATGGCTCTCAATATACACAACTGATTGTGCGTCGTTTACGTGAATTAGGCGTGTTTGCCATTATCATGCCGCACACCGCTACTTTAGAAGACATCATGGCGAATCAACCAAAGGCTTTGGTTTTTTCTGGCGGTCCAACGAGTGTTTATGATGATGGTGCGCCAGCAATCGTAAAAGGTTTGTTTGAGTCTAACTTACCTACACTAGCGATTTGCTACGGTATGCAACTTATTGCCCACACACTAGATGGTGAAGTTACAGCCAGCAGTCACAAGGAATATGGAAAAGCTGTATTAACTGACAGAAGTTCTGACCTGTTCAAAGGTGTAGACGCTGATTCTGTTGTCTGGATGTCGCACGGCGATTCTGTAACAACCCTGCCAAGTGGTTTTGAAGTAATTGCTTCAACCGCAGATACAGCAGTGGCTGCTATGGCAAATACCGATAAAAATATATTCTGTCTACAATTCCATCCAGAAGTACAGCACTCTCAAGATGGTCAAAAGATTTTAGAGAACTTTTTGGAACTGACAGGTTTTTCTAGGACTTGGCAAGCAGACCATATTGTTGAGACTTTGATTGCAGATGTGCAGAAGCAAGTGGGCGATAAGAATGTACTCTTAGGGATTTCTGGTGGGGTGGATTCGAGTACTTTGGGGTTATTGCTTCATAAGGCTATTGGTGAGCAACTACTTCCTGTGTTTGTAGATAATGGGCTATTGAGACAGGGTGAGCTCGAGCTAGTCTCCAAATCCCTCCGCAACCTCGGTCTCCCTCTCTACGTCGTCGATGCAAAAGAACAGTTCTATAAAGCACTAGCAGGCGTCATCGACCCAGAACTAAAGCGCAAAGCTATTGGTAAAACCTTTATAGATGTATTTGCAGAGAAGGCTCGAAACCTAGAAAAAACAGTTGGCGAAATCAGCTTCCTTGCCCAAGGCACACTTTACCCCGATGTAGTCGAGTCC